>NZ_JBHWBP010000025.1:0-43917 GCF_042735575.1 Streptomyces sp. NPDC059564
CCCATGGGCGGGCGCGGACTGACCCCGTCCGTCACACCCCCGCCGTCTCGCCGCGCGGCGCCGGGGCGTCGGATGCGGCGGTGGCGGCAGCGGCGGACTTGTCGCCCCTCATCGTGAGGAACGTGATCACCGCACCGGCGGCCGCGATGGCGGCGGCGCCGAGGAACGCGGCGCTGAACCCGTCGGTGAGGGCGGGCAGGTCGCCCAGCTCGCCGGCGCCCTGCGTGGTGGCGAGGGCGGTCAGCGCGGCCAGGCCGAGGGCCGAGCCCACGTTGTACGTGGTGTTGACGATGCCGGAGGCCAGACCGGCCTGCTCCTGCGGGGCGCCGGACATCGCGGCCATCATCGCCGGGATGTAGGCGAGCGCCATGCCGAGCGCGGCGACGAGCGAGGCGGGCAGGACGTCGACGAGGAAGGTACCCGTCGGCTCGACGGTGGACAGCCAGACCAGACCGGCGGCGAGGACGAGCAGACCGCCCGCGATCAGCGGCTTGGCACCGAACCGGCCGAGGAGGCGCGCCGTGATCGCCGTCATGAAGATCATCAGCAGCACGGTCATGGGGAGCAGCGCGGCGCCGGAGGCGAAGGCGCCGTAGTGGAGTACCTGCTGGAGGTACAGGTTGAGGAAGTACCACATCGGGATCCAGGCGGCGCCCAGCAGCGTCATGGCCAGGTTGGCCGAGCCGAGCCGCGGGATCCGCCACACGCCGAGCGGCATGAGCGGCTCGCGGACGGTCTTCTGGACCACGAAGAAGAGGGCGAGCAGGACGACCGCGCCGATCAGCTCCAGCACGGTGGCGGTGGCGCCCCAGCCGACCTCGGGGGCCCGGACGACGGCGAACACGGCGAGCGCGAGCCCGGCGGTGACGGCGACGGCGCCGAGGACGTCGACGCTGCCGCGGCGGGCCTGGACGGCGGGCAGCAGCTTGGTGGCGGCGAGGGTCGCGAGGCCGATCGGGACGTAGATGATGAAGACCCACGGCCAGCTCACCCACTCGGTGAACACCCCGCCGAGGAACACGCCGGCGGTACCGCCCGCGGGCGCGGCGGCGCCGTAGAGGGCCATCGCCTTGCCGAGCTCCTTCGGGTTGTGCCCGAAGAGCATCATCAGCAGGGTCATGGCGGACGGGGCGATCAGCGCACCGCCGACGCCCTGGACGGCGCGGCCGGCGATCTCGACGGCGGCGGTCTGCGCGGCGGCGGCGAGCACCGAGCCGACGATCATCGTGACCCAGCCGGTCGCGAAGATCTTGCGCGCGCCGAACAGGTCGGAGAGCCGGCCGCCGAGCAGGAGTAACCCGCCGAAGACGATGACGTAGGCGTTGAAGACCCACTGCAGCTCGCCCTGCGAGAAGCCGAGGTCCTTCTGCATCTCGGGGAGTGCGACTCCGATGATCGAGGTGTCCATGATCACCATGAACTGTGCGGTGGCAAGCACGCCAAGTGCCCACCAGCGCCGGGGATTGACGGTTGACATTGCCCTGACCCTCCTCTGCCATATACCCCTGGGGGGTACCTTCGCGTAGCAACGTAGCATACCCATGGGGGGTATGTAAGGGAGCGTTCCGGGGCCCTGGTGGCCCTGCGGTGGACCCCGCCTGGACAGGGGCTTGACATGGCTCCGGCCCCCGCCGCGGGTGGACGGGGGCCGGACGGGGTGGGTCAGCGGGGGGCCGGGGCGAGGCCCGCGGGGCGGGTGGTGAAGGTGCCGCGGCCCTGGGTGCGGCCGCGCAGGCGGGACGCGTAGCCGAAGAGTTCGGCCAGCGGCACCGTCGCCGTGATCACCGCGGTCCCGGCCCGCACGGTGGAGGCCGTGACCCGGCCCCGGCGGGCCGCGAGGTCGCCGAGGACGCCCCCGACCGTGTCCTCGGGGAGGGTCACCGTGACCTCCGCGACCGGTTCGAGGAGCTCCAGCGTGCTCGCGCGCAGGGCCTCGCGCAGCGCGAACCGGCCCGCCGTACGGAACGCCATCTCCGAGGAGTCCTTGGAGTGGGTCGCCCCGTCCGTGAGGACCACCCGCAGCCCCGTCACCGGGTGCCCGCCGAGGGGGCCCTCGGCGAGGGCGTCCCGGCAGCCGGCCTCGACGGCGCGCGCGTACTCCTGCGGGACCCGGCCGCCGACGACCGCCGAACGGAACGCGAAGCCCTCCTCCTCCCACGGTTCGACGTCGATGACGACGTGCGCGAACTGCCCCGCCCCGCCGTCCTGTTTGACGTGCCGGTACACGAAGCCGGTCACCCCGCGCACCACGGTCTCCCGGTACGCCACCTGCGGACGGCCGACGGCCACCTCCACCCCGTGACCCCGGCGGATCTTCTCCACCGCGACCTCCAGATGGAGTTCGCCCATCCCCGACAGCACGGTCTGCCCGGTCTCCGCGTCCGACCGCACGACCAGCGAGGGGTCCTCCTCGACCAGCCGTGCCAGCGCGGCCGCGAGCCGGCCGGTGTCGGTGCCGCGGTGCGCCTCGACCGCCACCGACACCACCGGCTCCGCCACCGACGGCGGTTCCAGCAGCAGCGGCGCCCCGGGCGCGCACAGGGTCGTGCCCGCTCCGGCGGCCTTGAGCCCGATCACGGCGACGATGTCACCGGCGAGCGCCTCCTCCCTCTCCTCGTGCCGGTCGGCCTGCACGCGCAGGATCCGGCCGACGCGTTCCGTGCGGCCCGTCGCCGGGTCGCGTACCGGGTCGCCCTTGCGGAGGGTGCCCGCGTAGACGCGCAGGTAGGTCAGCCGTCCGGTCGCGGTCGCCGTCACCTTGAAGGCGAGCGCCGCGAAGGGCTCCGCCGGGTCGGGGGCGCGTTCGAGCTCCGTGCCGTCGGGGGCCGTACCGCGGACCGGGGGCATGTCGGACGGCGCCGGCAGGTAGTCCCGTACGGCGTCCAGCAGCGGTTCGACCCCGCGGTTGCGGTACGCCGAGCCGCACAGCACCACCACGGCCTCCCGGGCGAGGGTCAGCTCGCGCAGGGCCCGTACGAGCGTGGGCCCGGTGAGTGCCGAGGCCGCGCAGAACTCCTCCAGGGCCTCCGGGTGGAGTTCGGCGACGGCCTCCTCCAGGCTCCGGCGGCGGCGGGCGGCCTCCTCGCGCAGCGGCTCGGGGACCGGTTCCACGGCGTACGTGTCGCCGCCCGCGCGCCACAGCAGGGCGCGCATCCGCAGCAGGTCGACGACGCCGGTGAAACCGTCCTCGCGGCCGATGGGCAGCTGGACCACCAGCGGGACGGCGCCGAGCCGGTCCCGGATGGAGGCGACGGCCGTGTCGAGGTCGGCTCCCGCCCGGTCCAGCTTGTTGACGAACGCGATCCTCGGTACGCCGTGCCGGTCGGCCTGCCGCCACACGGACTCGCTCTGCGGTTCGACGCCGGCGACGGCGTCGAACACCGCGACGGCGCCGTCGAGCACGCGCAGGGAGCGCTCGACCTCGTCGGCGAAGTCGACGTGGCCCGGGGTGTCGATCAGGTTGATCCGGTGTCCGCCCCAGGCGCAGCTGACGGCCGCCGCGAAGATGGTGATGCCGCGGTCGCGTTCCTGGGCGTCGAAGTCCGTGACGGTGGTGCCGTTGTGGACTTCGCCGCGTTTGTGGATGGCGCCGGTCGCGAAGAGGATCCGCTCCGTGAGGGTGGTCTTGCCCGCGTCGACGTGGGCGAGGATGCCCAGGTTGCGGACGGTGCCGAGGGGGCTGGGGGTGTTGAGGGTGCGGACGGTGCTGGCAGGACGGTCGGTGCGCATGGCCCGGGGCCTTTCGGTGCCGAGTGGAGGTGGAGCGTGGGCGGCGCGATTCCCGGGACGCGGCGGTCCGCAGGCCGGCCCGACCCGGCGCCGGCCGCCCGCGGCCCGGATGGGCGCAGGGGGCAGGGCGGGGCGGGGCGGGTGTGCGGGACCGGAGGTGGTGCGTGCGTCAGGGGCGGACGGTGACGGCCGCGCAGCCGTTACCGCGCGCTGCGGGACACCAGGATCACGTCGTACCGGGACGGGGGAACGGAGGCGGCGGTGCGGTGCGTGCGCATGGCCCGGTTCCCCTTCTCTTCACTCGGCAACGGATGCGCGCCGCCGTGTCGGCGGCGCGTGGGGCGAGTCTACGAGCGGCGGCGGGGCGGGGCACGGGGTTTTCCGGCCGCCGCTCCGCCGGGGCGGTGCTGACGCTACGTCAGGAGCCGTTCGCGCAGCCGGGCGACGGTGTCGGGGGTGATGCCGACGGTGTCGGTGAGGTACGCGGACGGGGAGCCGTAGCGGCTGGTGAGGTCGGCGAGGACCAGGGCCATGACGGTGGCCGGGGCGCGGCCGTACGAGGGCCAGCGCAGGGTGCGGCCGGGGTGGGCGGCGCGCCAGTCGGCGGCGAGGCGTTCGGTGGCGAGCTCGGTGAGGGCGAAGTCGGCCAGGATCTCCTCCTCGGGGACGTCCAGCAGGGTGAGCACCAGGGCGGCGATCAGGCCGGTGCGGTCCTTGCCGGAGGTGCAGTGGAAGACGGCGGGGCCGGGGCCGGTGGCGATGAGCTCGACGGCCCGGCGGATCTCCTCGACCCCGTCCTCGGCCACCTCGGCGAAGCGGTCGGCGAGGAAGCGCCAGGGGTCGAGGGCCGGGTCGATGTCGGCCTGGTCGTAGGGCCGGTGCTCGATGCTGAGGTTGGCGTACGCGAACCGCTCGGGCTGCGGTATGCGGCCCTTGGCCTCGATCTCCCAGGGGTAGCGCAGGTCGATGACGGTGCGGACGCCGAGGCCGAGGAAGCGGTCCCAGTCGGCGCCGTCGAGCTTGCCGAGGGAATCGGCCCGGTAGAGCCGGCCCCAGGCGACGCTGCGGCCGTCGGCGGACCGGTAGCCGCCGAGGTCGCGGAAGTTGTGCAGGCGCTCGAAGGGGACGTGGCGGCGGCCGGGCGGGGTGTGTGGCACGAGTGACTCCGGTGTCCGGTGGGGCGGTTGTGGCCCCAGGATGCCGTACGGCGGTTCAGCTCCCGCCGGGTTCGGAGGGGTGCGGCGGTCGGATCTGCCACGTCCCGTCCGATTCGGTCGCGGTCCAGCCGTCCGGCAGGTCCGGTGCCTCGGCCCGGGTGGCGTCGGTGCGGACGGCCGGCTCGTCGAGGGCGGTGCGCAGGGTGAGGCCCGCCTCGAAGCGGGCGTGGTCGAAGGACACCGAGGTCCGCAAGCCGGAGTCGCCGGACCCGGTGTCGGTGCCGAGGCCGACGCCCTGGAAGAGCGCCGGACCTTCGAAGAGGGCATGGGAGAATCCGGCGCCCCCGCCGAGGACCTCCGTCCGCTCCCACCGGAAGGCGCCGGAAAAGACGGCGTGGTCGAAGGACAACCCGTCGCGGAACGCGCAGGAGTGGAAGCCGACTTCCTCCTCGAACACGCTGTGCGAGAAGCCGGCGGGCCCGTCGAACCGGGCGTGCGTGAACCGGACGGCACCCTGGCACACCACGTGCTCGAACACCGACGCGTGGAACCGCGCGCCGGGGGCGGACAGCTCGGATTCCCACACCGCGTGCGCGAAGGACACGGACGTCATGAAGGCTGCCGCCCCCAGGTCGGTGGGGCCCATGAACAGCATGTGGCTGAAGTCCGCGGTGTCGTGCGCGGCCGCGTCGTGCAGCCGCGTGGCCCCTTCGACGACCGCGCCGCTGAAGCGGGTCTCCTGCCGCCAGGTGACGGCGCCGAACTCGGCGTCGCACCGGAAGACGGCGTCCCGGAAGTCGGCCCGGCCGGCGAACTCGCTCCCGTCGAACGCCGCCCCGTCCGCGAATTCGGCGCGGCGGAAGAGGGCCTCGCCGCGGAAGGCGGCCCCGTCGAAGTGGGCACCGGCCGCGAAGCGGGCGCGGGTGAAGTCCGCTTCCCCGTCGAGGACCGCCCCCGCGCCTTCCCAGGCGTCTTCGAAGACGGCGCCGGTGAACCGGGCCGCACCCAGCCGGACCGGGCCGACCCGTCCTTCGCGCAGCGCGTCCAGTACGCGGAGGAGCAGGCCCCCCGTGAAGGTGGTGCCCCGGTAGTCGACCGGGGAGCCTGCGCCGAGGGTGTTCAGATGGGCGTCCAGGGCATCGGGCGGGAGGTGGGCCAGGCAGCGGGAGCGGCCCGGGATCCGGATGCCGGCGCACCCCGAGGGACGGTCCGGCGAGGCGTCGAAGCCGCAGCGGGGCCAGTTGTCCCCGTCGCTCCGGGCGTCCTCGGCCTCGGTCATCAGATCGGCGAGCCGGTCGGGGGGGCCGGGGTGGATCCATCCCGGGGTGTCCGTGCCGAGCCGTTCGAGACCGCTCAGCGCACGCGGTCCGAGCAGCTCGGCAAGTTGTTCGCGCAGGCGCGGGCGGAGGACGAGGACGATCTCGGCGGGCGGCCACGTCGCCCGCAGGTGGCGGCGTACGCGTTCGTGCCCGAGGAGTCCGCCGTCCGACGGATCGGCGGAGGCGTCGCCGCGGATGTCCAGGGCGACGGCGAGCGGCGGGGTCATGCCCTCGGGCCAGGCAGCGCTGCCCGCGGAGGCGGCCCGGGGCAGCGCGGTCAGCAGCCGGCCCGCCTGGGCGAGGGCGGCCGGGGCGTCGAGGAGGACGGTGACGGTCCGCTCTCGCACCAGCTGGACGGAGATCCGTACGGGCACTGCGGCGTCCGCCATCGCCCGGATCAGGAGCTCGGTCAGCTGTTCGCGGGCGGAGGTGCCGTGGGGGCGGATGCCCTCGCCCGCCCGTACCGTCAGCGCCATCCGGAAGCCGGGATCGCGGGTGCCGTGCGGCGGGCGGCCGACGGCGCCCAGTGCCGTGCGGAAGCCCTCGTCCTCCAGCAGGGCGGGGCCCGACAGGAACACCATGCGGTCGGGCCAGACGCCGTGCACGACGCCCGCCAGCATGCCGTTGTACGAGACGGGCCCGCCCCGGTAGTGGGTCCAGTCCTCCGGTTCGGCGGAGAGGCGTACGAGTTCGCCGTTGCGGCCGCCGTCGTCGGCGGCGAGCTCGCCGGTCAGCGCGACGGGCTCGCCCTGGTCGGTGGCTCCGTCGACGACGGCCCGGCCCTTGGCGGCCGTCCAGGACAGCGGGGCCAGTGACTCCGGGTCGACGAGGTCCTCCTCGCTCTCCAGCAGGAACACCCGAGGGGTCCCCTCGTCCCACCACAGGGCCCGGCAGGCGATCTCCCGGCCGCCCGGGCGGACCCAGGCGACGGTCTCCCCCGGCCGCGCGACGTGCCCGGCGGTGAGCACCAGCCGGGGGCCGAGGAGGGTGCCGACCTCGCGGGGCTCCGCGGACGGCTCGAACCGCACCCGGACCACGCGGTGGGCCAGCCCCTCCTCCCGGATGGAGACCAGCGGCGGGCGGGGGCGCTCCGGCTGGGAGCGGTCCGGCGCGGCGCCCACCGGCTCGGGCTGCTCCGGCACGGCGGTTCCCGGCTCGGGCCGCTCCGGCGCGGCGTCGTCCGGGCGGGGCCGTTCCGCGAAGGGCAGGGCGCGGTCGGGGACGTGGCGGCGGCCCTCGGTGCCGTCGGTGACGCGGGTCGCGGAGAAGTCGGGGCCGGTGCCGCGGTGGCGGGAGAGGTACTCCCAGACCCGGCGGCGCACGAGTTCGCGCACGGCGGCCACGTCCCCGCGCAGCTGGGACCCGAGCAGGACCTCCCGTACGCCCGGAAGGAACTCGAACTCGGCTCCTTCCAGGGGCTGTTCGGTGTCCCCCCACGGGGCGAAGAGCCCGCCCAGGGCCACCTCCGCGAGGTGCCCGTGCTCGGAGCCGCGCAGCAGGGAGCGCCGTACGAGGGTCATCACGGGCAGCGTCAGCGGTACGGCGGCCAGGTGCGCGGCGAGCTGCTGGGCGGTCGGGGAGGCGGCGGCCCGGAAGCGTTCCACGGCCTCCAGGGCGGTGAGGCCGCCGGGCGGCGGGGCGGCGGCGGGCACCGGGGCGGCGTCCAGGCGCAGGCAGGCGAGGCGGCGCCAGCGCCCGTCCCCGGACACCACCCGCACGAGCCGGGCCAGGCTTCCGGAGGCGATGCCGACGACGGGGACGACGGGGCCGCCGCCGCGGGACCGCCGGGCGGCGGGGACCCGCTGCCAGGAGCGGGTCGCGGCGGCGGGGCGGTCGCAGCGGACGGCGAAGGGGACGGGCCGCACGGCGCCGCGGGTCCACAGCCGTTCGGGCAGCACGTTGAGCACCGCCACGGCGTTGTGGGTGCTCCAGTGACGCAGGATGCCGCGCAGCGGGGCCTGCTGCCAGCCGTCCGCGACGGTGTCGGAGACGACGAGGATCAGCCTCCGGCCGGCCGGGTCGGCCAGTTCCAGGGGGTTGCGGGGCGGTCCGCCGCGGCTCCGGGCGAGCATGGGGGTGTGGCCGGGGCCGGTGCCGGTGAGCTGCCAGGTCCGTACGTCGCGGAACACTCCGCTGCGGGTGAGGATCCCGCGCAGTTCGGCGACGAGGTCGGACCACAGCAGCATCGAGTGGTGGGTGTCGACGACGAGGGCCAGGTCCAGCCAGCGGCTCTCGGCGGGGCGCAGTACGGGGGTGGGGACCATGCACTCGATGCTGCGTTCGACGGTGAGCTGTTCGTCGAGCTCCTCGCCGGGGCCGCCGATGGAGCGGCGTCCGACGGGCCGCAGGGAGCGCATCAGGGCGAGCGGGTCGTCGAGGGAGGCGGTGCGCGGCAGTCGCAGCGGTACGCCGCGCCGCCCGCCGGCGTCGGCGGCCCGGGCGGGCTCGCGTACGGTCGCGGTCGCGTTCGCCGGAAAGAGCTGGACGCTCCCGTCGGGCGGCGCTCCGGTGGGCCCGGGTACGGGGACGGGTCCCTGCTGGGACGGCGGGCCGGGTTCCCGTGCGGCGGTCCCGGCGGCCGGGCCGTCCTGCGCACGGGGTGGCGGGGCGGCCGCGTCCACCCGGGCGGCCAGCCACAGGATGTCGGCGATCTCCTCGGCCCCGACGTCGGTGCGCGGCGCGCCGCCGTCCCCGGCGCCTTCGGCGAAGGCGGCGAGGAGCCTCTCGATCACGCGGTGGGCCCGGTCAGGTGCTGCATCACGGTGGCGAGGAAGCGGTCGCGGTCGCCGGGCGCCGACCAGGCCCCGGCCAGGCGCAGTTGGATGGCGTTGAGGAGCTGGTCGGTGGCGAGGTCGCCGTCCTCGGCGCGTTCCAGGAAGCTCTGGACGAGGTCCTGGTACGTGGCTCCGTCCGCGGCCGTGATGTCGATGCCGAGGCGTCCGCGCACGATGCGGGCGAGCTTCTCGGGGCCGGGCGCGTCGAGGTGGAGGCGGACGCAGCGGCGCAGGAACGCGGGCGGGAAGTCGCGTTCGCCGTTGCTGGTGAGGATCACGACGGGGAAGTAGCCGCACTGGACGCGGCCCTGGGTGACGGCGACGGCGGCGTCCGGGTCGTCGTCGGTGCCGATGGCGACGGTGGGTTCCTCCTTGGCCAGCCGGGCCAGTTCGGGGATGACGAAGCCGCCGTCCTCGAAGACGGTGAGGAGGTCGCCGGGCAGGTCGATGTCGCTCTTGTCGATCTCGTCGACGAGCAGGACGCGCGGCGTGCGCTGCGGGAGGAGGGCGGTGCCGAGGGGACCGAGGCGCAGGTAGCGGGCGATGGAGGGGGCGGCCGGTGTGGCGGGGCGGTGTGCGGACGGGGTTCCGGGGACGCGGACCTGTTCCAGTCCGGCCTCCTGGAGCCGGCCGATGGCGTCGTAGAGGTAGAGGCCGTCGCGCAGCACGGTCCGGCTGGTGATCGGCCAGTGCAGTACGGGTCCCAGGGCCAGGTCGGCGGCGATGCTGTAGGCCAGGGTGGACTTGCCGACGCCGGGCTTGCCGGTGATGAGCAGGGGCCGCCGCAGGTGGAGGGCGGTGTTGACGACGTCCTTCTCCGGCTCGTCCGGTACGTAGCCCTCGCCGCGCCGCCGGGTCCGCTCCCAGGCCTCCCCCGCGCACCCGGGCGGCCGGTAACCCTCGTCGGGGACACCGGTGAAGTCCCGCCAGGGCGGGGGCGATCCGGCCTCCAGCCGGGCACGGCGTTCCTCGGCGCCGCCCGCGCCCTGGTAAAGCCACCAGTCCTTCGCCACTGCCTCTGCCTCCATCGTCGGTGTCGAGCGGTCGTCAGGCCAGGGAGCGGAGGTCGATCACGTCCTCGGGATCGTCCCACAACAGCACCAACCGGTCTGCCCCTTCCGCCTCTTGACCGGCGGCGGCCGCCCGGCGCACGTCGCGCACGCGGGCGGGCAGCCCGAACACGGCGGGGGCGGCGGGTCCGGCCTCGGGCGCGAGCAGCTCGGACAGCGGGGGCGGTGCGTTCGGCCCCGGGAGCCCTCCGGCAGGGGTGCCGCCGCCGCGCCGCCAGACCGCGACGGGGACGCCGCCTTCGAGCAGGGCCTCCAGCAGGGCGCCCGTCCGGCCCGCCGAGGTGTGCCCGAGGACGCAGGCGGGCGCCGGGTGCGCGCCCAGCCGCAGTCCGAGGGCGTCGGTGACCTCGGTGTCCTCCACCACGCGCACCGTGTCCGGGTGGCGCCCGTCCCGGGCGCACAGCCAGCGCCAGCTGGTGCGCCACTCGGTGCGGGTGTCCTCGCGCTCCTGCGGGCAGCGCACGGACACCTGGTAGAGCGTGCCGAGGGGCCGGGTGAGGCCGCCGGGCCGGCGGGGGACGGGCCACTGGTCGAAGTCCGCTTCCAGGAGTTCGTACGGCACCTGGAACTCGACGCGCTCCACCCGCTCGTACGGCTGCCCGGCATCCGCGTCCACGCCCGCCCCCAACGTGGCGCCCAGGAGCGCGAGTTCGCGTACGAGTGCGCCGCGTACGGTGTCCAGCCCGACCGGCTCGCTGCCCGACTCCCATACGAGCCGGTCCCGTTCGCCGCGCCGCCACATGCGGGCCAGCAGGGCGTCCGGGTCGCCGTCCGGGGTCTCCAGGCGGACGTGCAGGGCGGCGGCGCGGGTGACGGGGCCGGGCGGCGGGCGCAGGGCGGGCAGGGCGAGGCGTTGGCGGATGTCGCGGACCCAGGCGGCGAGCCGGGCCGCCCAGACCGGGTCGCCGGCGCCTTCGCCGGGCCGGCCGCCGCGGCGGGCCCGGTCGGCGAGGTAGTGCACGAAGGGCACGGCGAGGGGCAGCCCGGCCGGGCCGCCCTGGCGCTGGTCCAGGTCCCAGACCACGTCGAGGAGGGTGTCGGCGGGGAGCCCGCCGTGCACCGGGGTGGTGCAGCCTGCGGCCTTGAACGCCCACGCGTAGGCCTCGTACGCGCAGCGGGGCAGGTCCCGGCCCTCGAACAGGTCGCCGAGGCCGTCCCAGCCGGTCTGGTCGAGGCGGGCGGTGCGGGGCAGGGCGGGGACGGGCGGGTCGTCGTCGTCGAGGAAGGAGTTCGCGTCCCAGTCCCGGTCGACGATGAACTGCGGGAGCTGCCAGCCCTCGCCGCGCTCGCGCAGTTCCCCGAAGGTCCGGTGGATGCTGCGGGCGGCGCGCGGGAGGCCGAGGGCGCCGTCGCGCGCGGAGCGGCCGGCGAGTTCGGCGAGGAGGGCTTCGGTGAAGCGTCCCGTGCCGCGTTCGGCGTCGTTCCCGGCGGCCTCGCCCTCGCGGGAGGCGTAGAGCCGGAACTGGCGGCGCCCGGGGACGGTGGCGCCGCCGCCGTAGTCGGCGCTGCCGAAGTTCCAGCGGGTGTCGCGGGGCGCGTCGACCCGGCAAGCGTCCACCAGTGCGGCCTGGAGCGGGAACCGGCGGTGTTTGACGAGGTCGGTCTGCCACCAGCGCAGTGCGGAGTCGAGGTTGAGGTGGCGGATCCGGCCGGGCCGGGCGTCGGCGCAGGGCAGCATCAGTTCCCGGTGGCGGTCGAGGTAGCCGTGCCCGGCCCAGAAGATCCAGAGCAAGTCGCCTTCGCACTGCGGGAGTTCGTCGAGCAGCACGGTCTTGGCGTTCTCCTCGGTCGCGGGCCGGCAGGTGTCCCTGAGCGCGGCCAGGGCGGGCGAGGCGGACCAGTCGAGGTGGTCGGGGTCGTCGAGCGGGGACAGCAGCAGCCGTACGTTCGCGGCGGGCACCTCGCCGGGTCCGGTCAGCCAGCGGGCGAAGCGCAGGGCGTCGCGGGCGGGGCCGCGCAGGTTCCAGTGGTGGCTGACCTCGTACGTCTCCACGCCCGCGACCAGCGCGAAGGTCCGGCCGGGGGTGAGGGTGGCGGGCAGGATCCCGCCGGCCGGGGCGTGGAGGCCGGGGGCGCCGGGCTCGGGGGCGCCGGGCTCGGGGGCGCCGGGCTCGGGGGCGCCGGGCTCGGGCTGTGTCACCCGATGCCCGCCTCGGTCACCGCCCGTTCGATGCGCTCGTAGAGGGAGGCCTGTTTCCAGTAGGCGCTGTGGCAGGCCGGGAAGGGCTGGCGGCTGCTGATCTCGTGGTCGGTGACGCGCGGGTCCCCGGGGAAGACGGGGCCGGCGAGGTAGGAGAGCACGTCCTGGCGGTCGTAGACGTTGAGCCAGCGCGGGAAGCCGTACGGGAGGGCGCTGCCGGGGGCGAGGGCGGTGAGCGCGCCGAGTTCGTAGAGGTACGGGGCCTGCGAGCCCACGGTGACCAGCAGTTCGGCGCCGGGCACGGGCCCGCCGGAGGCCGCCGCCAGGGCGAGCAGGTCCACCAGGGCGATCCCGCCGAGGCTGTGGCCGATCAGGACGGTCGGGCCCGGACGGTCGGTGATCCGCTCGTGCAGGAACGCCCGCAGGTCCGCGCCCCGGGCCTGGTAGCGCAGGATGTCGCCGAGGGCGGGGGTGGCGCCGACGGTGAGGGAGCCCCGCCAGGCGTTGAGCAGGGGCTGCGTGGTGACCCGCAGCGCGAGCCGGCCGAGGACGGCGGCGGCGCGGGCGCCGGGGACACGGGCGTCGCCGCCGAGGCGGGCGGTGAGCAGTTCGACGAGCCGGTCCCGCTCGGCGGCCGTGCAGTCGGCGTCGGCCCCGGAGACGGCTTCGGCGAGGGCGGCGGCGGTGACGGCCCGCGCGAGGGCGGTGGCCAGCTCGCGGGCCTCGGGCTCCGCGGTGGCCCGCGCTCCGGCCCGGGCGGCCTCGGGGGACCCGGCGACGTCGTCCAGGGCCGCGGGGAAGCCGGGGGCGAGGCCGGTGCCGCGCAGGAGGGCGGTCAGCTCGTCGGCGGGGCCGTCCTGCGGGGACCGGGTGAGGTGGTGCAGGAGTTCCAGGACCCGGTCTCCGGCGGGCCGGACCCCGGGCATCGCGAAGACGTCGTCGTCCGGGCCGCCGTCCTTCGCGGGGGGCGTGTCCCAGCCGGCCTCGGCGAGGACGCGCAGCTCGCACAGCGGGTCGGCCAGCAGCAGGCCCCACTCGGCGGTCGCCTCGTCCTCGGGGCCGGGTCCGCGCAGCCCGGGTACGGAGCGGCCGCCCGCGGTCAGTGCGGCGCCGAAGCGTTCGCCCCAGAAGCAGGAGTCGACGGCCGCGCCGGGGAAGCGGGCCGCGAGCCGCCCCCTGACCAGCGCGAACAGCGTGTCGTGCCGCTCCCGCCGCACGCCCGTACCGTGCACGAACAGAAAACGCACCGCCACGCCACCCCGCCCCCTCGTCCGCTCTCCCCCGCCGGGCACGATAGCGCCGCGCGGCGAACCCGGCCTACGGAACGCGGAGTTCGGCCCGGTCGCCACCGGGACCGGTGGGCGGCGGGGCGGGGTAATAGCGGCGGCAGTCGCGCAGCATGCCCTCGGCGGAGAGCGTGAACACGTCGACGAACTCGCTCTGTTGCGGGGCCAGCCGGCCCATCGCGATCACGCAGTCGCCCTCGGCGACGATCCGGGTGATCTGGTGCCCGGCCCCGGCGCCGCCCCGGCACTCCAGGTCGGCGCCGAGGGCGGTGCCGGCGTGCAGGAGGGAGCCGTAGCCGTCGAGGTCCCCGGTGTCGAGGTAGTGGTAGGCGAGGCGCACATGGTCGACCCCGGAGTCGGTGACGACCCGGCTGGGCGTCGGCCGCCCGGCGTGCCGACTGTTCATGGGAGGTGGTCCTTTCGTACGGCCGCACCCCCTCCGGGTGCCGACGTCTCCACGGTCCGACGGGGCCGCAACTCCGGGCTATCCCGGGCCTATCGCGTTCACCGTCACGCAATCTCCACACCATGGACAACCGGAGAGGTGTTCGGAGAGACTGGCCCCGCGCTCCACCCGAACACTGGTGTGCCTCCAGCTGGGAGAATCATGACCGTTTCGCCCGGCGGGGCTCCGCACACCCCGGACACGGTGGTCTTCCGCATCCTGGGACCGTTACAGGTCACCGGCCTGCGCGGGCCGGTGAGGATCCCCCCGGGGCGGCAGGAGGTCATCCTCGCCGCCCTGCTTCTGGAGGCGAACCGGGTCGTCAGCACGGACTACCTGGTCGACCTGATCTGGGACGACGAGCCGCCGGACACGGCGCGCACGCAGGTGCAGATCTGCGTGTCGCGGCTGCGGAAGCTGTTCACGGCGGCCACGATCGCCGCCGCCATCACCACCCGGCCGCCGGGGTACGTCCTGAAGACGGAGGGCGACCTCGTCGACGCGGCGGTCTTCGCCCGCCGGGTCGCGGACGCGAGGGCCCTGCGGAAGCGGGGGGAGACCGCCGAGGCGGTGGAACTGCTGCGTTCCGCCGGGGAGTTGTGGCAGGGCGACTGCCTGAGCGGGGTGTCGAGCGAAACGCTGCGGAGCAAGGCGCTGCAGCTGGACGAGGAGCGGCTGACGGCGGCCGAGACCCGCATCGAACTGGAACTCGACCTGGGGCGCCACCATCAGCTGGTCGGCGAGATCCAGCTGCTGGTACGGGTCCACCCGCTGCGGGAGCGGCTGCGCGGGCAGCTGATGCTGGCGCTGTACCGGTCGGGGCGGCAGGCGGAGGCCCTGGAGAGCTACCGCGTCGGCCGCGAACTGCTGGTGGAGGAACTGGGCCTGGAACCGGGCGACGAACTCCGCACCCTGGAACGCGCCATCCTCTCGGGCTCGGTCCCCCCGCTCCCCTCGGGCGGCACCACGCCCCCGGAGACCCCCCTCGCCTTCCCGCGAACCGGCCCCCGGACGGTCCGCCCGGGGGCGGGGCCGACAGGGTCCGGCCGGCCCGTGGCCGGACCCCCGACGGCCGACCGGCCCGCACCTGGAACAACCGGCCGGACGGGCGAGCCCATCGCCGCGGCCTGGGCTGCGAGCAGGGCGGCAACACCGACGGGCGGAGCCGGTGGATCCGACTGGCCGGTGGCCGGAGCCGGTGCATCCGACTGGCCCGTGGGCAGCCCCACCGGCGCCGACCGGCGCGGCGGCGGAGCCCCCGGCATCGGCTGGCCGGTGGGCGGGCCCATCGGACCGGCCGGCCAAGCCGCCGCCGAGTCGGTGGGGGGCGGCCCGGCCGGTGGCGGCGCCTCCCGCGGCGGGCTCCCGGGGACGGCCGGGGGCGGTGCCCGGGGGCACATGGGTGCGCTGCCCGCGCCCTTCGGCGGGGGCCTCGTTCCCCCCTTCGCGCCCGCCGCCGGGCAGGGCTACGCGGACCCGGCGCCCGGCCGGGGCACGGTCCCCCCGAACGGCCACGGCGACCCGGGCAGCGACGCCGGTACGGGGCACTCCGGAGGCCCAGCCGCTGTGCCGACCGGGACCCGCCCCCACACGCCCGGCGGAGCCGCCGCATCCGCCGCGACCGGGACGGAAGAGACGCCACGTCAGCTGCCCGCCGACACCTCCGACTTCGTCGGGGACGAGGCGCGGATCGGGTGCGTCGAGCAGGCGCTGCTCGGGGACGGCGGGGGGCGGCGGGCCGTCGGGGTGGCCGTGATCGTCGGGAAGCCCGGCACCGGCAAGTCCACGCTGGCCACCCACATCGCGCACCGACTCAGCGAAACCGCCTTCCCCGACGGTCAGTTGTACTGCGACCTGCGCGGCACCGGCACCCCGGCCACCTCCGGCGAGGTGCTGGGCCGCTTCCTGCGCGCCCTCGGCATCCCCGGCCCGGTGATCCCCGAATCGCAGGACGAGCGGGCCGAGATGTACCGCACGCTCCTCGCCTCCCGCCGGGTGCTGGTGGTGCTGGACGACGCCGCGTCGGAGAGCCAGGTCCGGCCGCTGCTGCCCGGCAGCAACACCTGCGCGGTGCTGGTCACCAGCCGGGTCCGGCTCACCGGCCTGCCCGGCGCGCACCGCGTCGAGCTCGACGTGATGGGCACCGAGCACGCCGTCGAGCTGCTGACCCGGGTGATCGGCCCGGACCGCGTCGCCCGCGAGCCGGTGGCCGTCGAGGCCCTGATCCGCACCGTCGGCGGCCTCCCGCTCGCGCTGCGGATCGTCGCCGCCCGGCTGGCCGCCCGCCCGCACTGGACGCTGGCGTCGATGGTGCACCGGCTCGCCAACGAACGGCACCGCCTCGACGAACTGACGCACGGCGAGATGACGATGCGGGCCAGCCTCTCCCTCACCCACGACGGCCTGGCCTCGGAGGACCGCCGGCTGCTGCGCCTGCTCAGTCTCGCCCAGGGCCAGACGCTGCCCGGCTGGCTGGCCGGGGCACTCCTCGACGATCCGCGCCCCTTCGCCTCGGACCTGCTGGAGCCGCTGGTCGACGTACAGATGCTGGACGTCGTCGGGATGGAGTCCACGGGCGGGTTCCGCTACCGCTTCCACGAGATCATCCGGGTGTTCGCGCGCGAGCAACTGGCCGCGCACCACGAGCCGGCCGACCAGCAGGCGGCCACCGCGCGGATGCTCGGCGGCTGGATGTCACTGGCCGAGCAGGCCCACCGGCGCATCTACGGCGGCGACTTCACCGTGCTGCACGGCAGCGCTCCGCGCTGGGAGCCCCCGGCGAGCTGTGTCGACGAACTGCTGGTGGATCCGCTGGAGTGGCTCGACAGCGAGCACGCGAACCTGGTCCAGGCGGTGGAGCACGCCGCCCGGGAGCAGATGGACGAGCTGTGCTGGGACCTGGCGACGACCCTGGCCACGCTCTTCGAGGGCCGCGGCTACCTGGACGACTGGGAGCGTACGCACCGTCTCGCGCTGGAGTCGGTGCGCGCGGCGGGCAACACCCGTGGCACGGCGGCCCTGTTGAGTTCCCTCGGCGTGCTCCACCTGGGGCGGAGCCAGAGCGAGGAGTCCCGGACCGCGCTGACGACGGCGCTGGGGCTGTTCCAGGAACTGGACGACCGGCAGGGGCAGGCGCTGTGCCACCGCGACCTGGCGCTGCTGGAGCGGATGCGCGGCAACGAGGACCACGCCCTCTCGCTGTACGACCGTGCGCTACGGGACTTCGACCAGGCGGGCGACGTGGTGGGCCGGGCGATCGTGCTGACGCAGAGCGCGCACATCTGGATGCGGCGGGGCCAGAGTTCGGCGGCGCAGACCCGGCTCGACGAGGCACTCGGCATCTACCGGTCGGTGGGCTACACCGGCGGCCAGGCCCGGACCCTGCGCAGGGCGGGGCAGTTGCTCCAGGGGCAGGGCGAGCACGAGCGGGCGGTGACGACGTACACCGAGGTGCTGGAGCTGTGCCGGGACAGCGGCGACGTGATCGGCGAGGGGCACCTGCTGCGGGACCTGGGGCACGCGCACGCCGAGATGGGGCGGTGCGAGGCGGCCCGCGGCTTCTACGCGCAGGCCCTGTCGGTACGGGAGCAGATCATGGACCAGGGCGGTGCGGCCCTGGTGCGCCTGGACCTGGCGCGGCTGCTGACCGCGAACGGCGGCGCCGGGGAGCGTTCGCGGTCCCGGGAGCTGCTGGAGAGTGCGGTACGGGCGTTCCGTGACCGGGGGATGGAGCAGGAACTGGCCGAGGCCGAAAGGCTGCTGGGCGCGTCCTGAGCCCGCTGCGGGGACGGGGCCCCGGTCCCGCGGGGGTCAGTCCCACGGGTTGGTGTCGGTGGAGGTGCTCGGCGTGGGGGTGGCCTGCGGGGCGGAGGTGCCGGCGGTGGTGCCGGTGCCGACGGGGCCGTCGGCCTGGGCGACCTGGGTGCCGAGTACGGCGGCTCCGGCGATGGCGGCGGTGACGAGGGCGGCGCGGAGGGCGAGGGAGAGGTTCATCTCGGGTCCTTTCGTCGGTGCGCTCCGGGGGTTCCGGGGCGCTTCCTTCTTTCTGGACCTCAACTTAGGGACGGCCGGAATCCCCGCACCGGCCCCGCCCCTATCCCCGCGCTATCACGGGCCCCTCCAGCGGCGCCATATTCCCGCCGCCGGTGATAGCGGCGGGCCGGCGGGGGTCCGTTCGAGGGTGATGCCAGCGCGATAGCGCGCTGCCGACGATGGGAACCAGGAACCGGGGCGTCACCCCAGACCCCGCCGTTCCCCCACATCGTCACCGGGAGCGCCTCTATGAACGCCCATGTGAACACGGACACGACCTCCCGGGTGGGAGCCTTGATACGGGCCCACAGGCTGCGGATCGGGCTCACGCAGCGGGAGTTGGCCGATCTTTCGACGATCAGCGTGCGGGCCATCCGCGACCTGGAGCACGGCAAGGCGAGACGGCCCCGCCCCGACACGGTGCGGCTGATGGCGGATGCCCTACGGCTGGGCCCGCGGGCCAGGGCCGCCCTGGAGGCCGCCGCCCAGCAGGGCCGGGCGGGCGGCCAGGGCTGGACGCTGCCCCCGGCACCGCCGACCGCGCTGCACGCGATGCCGGGGCGGGACGCGGAGACGGCGGTCCTGGAACGGGAACTCACCACGGGCGGCGAGCGGCTGGTGAACGTGGTGGGACTCGGCGGGGTGGGCAAGACCCGCCTGGCCCTGGAGGTCGCCGACCGCCTCCACCGCTCGGGCGTCCCGGTCCTGTGGCACGTCTTCCCGGGTGCGTCGGCGGACTACTTGGCCTGCGGCGAGCCGGAGTTGACGACCCGGCTGGCGGCTGCGGTGTCCGCGCTCCACGGAGCTCCGCCGACGCTTGGCGGTACGGGGGCCGACGGCGCGGGGGTACCGGGGGCCGACGGCGGGGAGACCGGGCTGGCCGAACTGATCGGTGATCAGCGGGTGTTGCTCGTACTCGACGGCGCACCGGCGGCCGCTCCCCGGTTCGACCGGCTCACCGCCCTGCTGCGCGCCTGCCCCGGGCTGCGCCTCCTGGTCACCTCCGAGCAGCCGTGGGAGATGCCCGGAGAGCGGATCTTCCCGCTGGCCCCGCTGCAGGTCCCGGCGCAGGGCGCGGCAGCCGACGCGGCGGCGGCCTCTCCCGCCGTGCGGGTGTTCCTCGACCATGTCCGGCGCGTACGGCCCGAGTTCACGGCCGGGCCCGCCGAGCTGGCCCGGGCGGCCTGGCTGTGCCGACGCCTCGACGGGCATCCGGGGGCGCTCGCCGCGGCCGCGTCCTGGCTGGTGGTCTGCGATCTGACGACCCTGTGCCACAGCCTCGACGCCGACCCCGTCGCGCTCCTCGACCACCTCGGCGGAGGCGCCGGCGCCGACGGCTTCCGGACCGCCCTCCACGGCCGGATGGCCCGGCTGTCCCCGGGAGCCCGGGAGCTGATGGACGCACTCTGCGCCGGACGACCGGAGGACTGTGACGCGGAGTTCGGACTGACGGAGGTGACGGCGCTGACGGAACGCGGCCTGCCGGAGTCCGGCCGGATGCTGCGCGAACTGCTGATCAGCGGCCTGGTCCGGGCCGCCCACGAGAGCGACGGCTCCCGCTTCCGCGTCCTGGGCCTGGTCCGCGCCGCCGCCCACCGCGCCCCACAACGAGCCTGACCCCGGCCGAGACCGGTACCGCCCCGCAAAGCAGTGCCACCCGACCAGCCCCGGCAGCGGCATTCCGCCCGCGTGGGAACTGCTGCCGGAGTGCCGGAGCAACTGCCGCCGGGGTCCATGGGCCGCGGGTTGTATGACGTACGGCCGGACGGGCAGCGGCGGCAGCGGCGCCCGTCGGCATCCGTCGGCATCCGGATTCCCGATCCACCCCACCACCCTCCCGAGGAGCCTCCGCATGTCTCCCACCGCGTCCGAACAGAGCAGCGCGCACGGGCCGGCCGCTGTGCGGCTGCCCCTGTCGGCGGCGCAGCGCGACATCTGGACGGCCCACAGCCTCGACGCCACCGGCTGCCGCTACAACATCGGGGAGTACCGGGAACTCACGGGCTCCCTCGACACCGGCCTGCTGGCCCGCGCCTGGTACCAGCTGGCCCGCGAGGCCGACGTCCTGCGTGTCCGGGGCACCGGCTCCGACGAGGACGGCGCCCTGTGGCAGCTGCTGCACCCCGAACCGGACGGGCGGTCCCTGCGCGTCGTCGACCTCGACGGCGAGCCGGACCCCGCACGGGCCGGCCGCGCCTGGATGGCGGCGGAGCTGGCCCGGCCGTTCGACCTGCGGGCCGACTGGCTCACCCGGCACGTGCTGATCCGCGCGGGCCTGACGGACGGCGGCGAGCAGCGCTGGTTCTACTTCCACGCCTTCCACCACCTGGTCATCGACGGCCTGGGCATCGCCCTCCTCGACCAGCGACTGGTCGAGCTGTACGAGCGCGGCGCCGCCGGCGAGCCCTGGGGCCCGAGCCCGTTCGGCGACCTGGAGGCACTGCTGGCCGAGGACGACGCCTACCGGGCCTCGGCGGAGGGAGCCGCCGACCGCGCCCACTGGGCCGGACACCTCGCCGGGCTGCCGCCGACCCCGCGCCTCGGCGAGGGCAGGACCGGGCGTACGACGCCGGGTGCGCTGCCCTTCGTACGCCGGACCGTGGTGCTCCCGCCGGAGCGGGCGGAGCTGCTGCGGGACGTGGCCCGGGCGCACCGGGCGCCGTGGTCGATGCTGGTGATCGCGCTGGTGGCGGCGTACGTGCACCGGGTGAGCGGAAGCCGGGAGCTGGTACTGGGGCTTCCGGTGACGGGCCGGCGCACCGAACTGGCCCGCCGGACGCCGGGGATGATGTCGAACGTGGTGCCGCTGCGGGTGGCGGTACCGGCGGAGGCGACCACGGCCGGGCTGCTGGCGGCGGTGGTCACCGAGACGCGCCGGGGCCTGAAGCACCAGCGGACCCGGTACGAGGACATGTGTCGCGACCTGGGTCTGGGCGAGGCGGAGCGGCGCATCACCGCCCCCCTGATCAACATCATGGCGTTCACCCCGGGCATGCGCTTCTGCGGGCTGCCGACCCTGCAGCACAACCTGAGCAACGGGCCGGTGGAGGACCTGGCGGTCGGCGTGTACGACCTGGGGCCGGAGGACGGTCTGCGGATCGACTTCGACGCGGCGCCCGAGGTGTGCGACGTCGACGCGGTGGCGGGACACCAGGACCGTTTCCTCCGGTTCGTGGAATCGGTCCTCTCGGCCGGTGAACTGCGGCTCTCCGAGATCGAGTTGCTCGGTGAGGCGGAGCGGCGGCAGGTGCTGGAGGAGTGGACGGGTACCCGCGCCGAGACCGGCGAGGACACCCTGGTCGACCGCTTCGAGGAACAGGCCCGCCTACGCCCCACCGCCCGCGCCGTCGTCTTCGCCAGCCAGGAACTGACCTACGCCGACCTCGACACCCGCGCCAACCAACTCGCCCACCACCTCACCACCACCGGCCTGGGCCGCGGCGACCTCGCCGGCATCCTCCTCGACCGGGGCACCGACTTCGCCATCACCCTCCTCGCCGTCCTCAAAACCGGCGCCGGCTACGCCCTCCTCGACCCCGAATTCCCCGACGAACGCCTCACCCGCACCGCCCACGACGCCACCCTCACCACCCTCATCACCAACACCCACCACCACACCCGCCTCCCCCAAAGCCCATGGCGAACGGTACGAGTCGACGCGGAACGGGAAACAATCGCCACACGGCCGACCACCGCCCTCGCGGCACCCCTGACCTGGGACGACGTCGCCTGCGTCATGTTCACCTCCGGCTCGACGGGCCGCCCCAAAGGCATCCTCTCCTCGCACCGGAACCTGGTCTCCACCCTCACCACCCAGACCTACGCCACCTTCGGCCCCGGCGAAACCTTCCTCCAGTGCTCCCCCGTCTCCTGGGACGCCTTCAGCCTCGAATTCTGGGGAGCCCTCCTCCACGGCGGCACCACCGTCCTCCAACCCGGCCAACGCCCGGAGCCTTCGGTGATCGCGGAGCTGTCGCAGGCGCACGCCGTCACGATGCTGCAACTGTCGTCGAGCCTGTTCAACTACCTCACCGACGAGCACCCCGACACCTTCACCACCACCCGCATCGTCTACACCGGCGGCGAACCCGCCTCACCCACCCACGTCCACCGACTCCACCAACACCACCCCCACCTCACCATCACCAACGGCTACGGCCCCGCCGAATCCATGGGCTTCACCACCACCCACACCATCCCCCCAACCCCGGACGTCCAAGGCCCCCTCTCCATCGGCCGCCCCCTCACCAACAAACACGCCTACATCCTCGACACCCACCTCCAACCCACACCCCCCGGCACCACCGGCGAGCTCTACCTCACCGGCCACGGACTCGCCCACGGATACCTCGCCCAACCCACCACCACCGCAACCCACTTCATCCCCAACCCCTACGGACCCCCCGGCACCCGCCTCTACCGCACCGGCGACCAAGCCCACTGGGACACCCACGGAAACCTCCACTACACCGGCCGCACCGACACCCAAATCAAAATCCGCGGCTTCCGCATCGAACCCACCGAAATCGAAACCACCCTCACCACCCACCCCCACATCACCCAAGCCACCCTCGCCACCCACCCGGACCACCACCGCACGCCCCAGCTGACCGCCTACCTGGTCACCACCGACGAAGGCCTCTCCCCCCAGGACGTCCGCCTCTGGCTGCGCACGCTCCTGCCCGACCACATGGTCCCGGCCTTCGTCGTCCTGCTCGACCGGCTTCCCCTCACGCCCAACGGGAAGATCGACAAGACGGCCCTGCCCGCCCCGCAGGCCGTGACCACGGCGGGCGGCCGCGCCCCGCGGACCCCGCTGGAGGAGAAGGTGCGCACCTGGTTCAGCGAGGCCCTGGCCACGCCCTCCCCGCTGTCGATCGACGACAACTTCTTCGACCAGGGCGGCCACTCCCTCCTCGCCGCCCGCCTCACGCATCGCATCGGCACCGCCCTGGGCGTCACCCTCACCCTCCGCGACGTCTTCCAGCACCCCACCCCCGCCACGCTCGCCCAGCACATCGAGACGCGGCTGCTGTCGCCCGCCGCGTCCGCGCCCCGGCGCGCCAGGCCCGCCCTGCGCCGCCGCACCACCCCCGACCAGGAACGGACTTCCTCATGAGCACGAGCACGAGCACGAGCACCAACGACCAGGGCCAGGACCAGGCCGGCTTCACCCCCGCGCCCGACGACGTGGTCTGGGACCTCCCGGGCGAGGGACCGCAGCGCACCGCGCTGCTGGTCCTGCCGCACGCGGGCGGCAACGCCCACGCGTACGCGGAGTGGCGCGCCTACCTGCCCGCCGATGTGCGCCTGCTGATCGGCCAGTACCCGGGCCGTGGTGCCCGCTTCGCCGAGGACCTCCCCCGGGACATCGCCGATCTGGCCGGGCCGGTCGTGGCGGCGCTGCCCGCCGGGGTCGCCGAGGACCTGGTGGTGCTCGGGCACAGCATGGGCTCGCTCGTGGCCTTCGAGGTGGTACGCAGCCTCGAGGCGGCCGGCCGTGCGCCCCGGGCCCTGATCGCCTCGGCCTGCCGGGCCCCGTTCCTCGCCAACCCGTGCGCCGTGTACCCGGAGCTGCTGGACGACGACGAGCTGGTCGCCGCCATCAAGGAGCGCGGCGGCACCGACGACGGCATCCTCGACGAGCCGGAGCTGCGGGAGATCATCCTGCCGTCCATCCGGGCCGACTTCGCCATCGACGACGTGTACCGCTGCGAGGAGTCCGAGGCCCGGGTGGCCTGCCCGGTGACGGTGATCGGCGGGGACGCCGACCCGGTCGCCCCGGCGGCCTCGCTCGACCGCTGGGCGCGGATCACCGACCGGGAGTTCACCTCGTACGTGCTGCCGGGCGGCCACTTCTACTTCCAGCGGCAACTGCCCGAGTTCTTCTCGGTGCTGGCCCCGGTCGTCGGCGGCCACGCCCCCGCCCCGGCCGCCGCCTGATCGCGCGCCGCGCAGGCGCCGCCCCTTCACCTCCGCACTTCCTTAAGGACGTTCCATGACCACGTACGCAGAGTCCCCCGCCGCGGCCACCGGCATCACCCCGGTCCGCGAGCCCGGCAAGCCCGTCGTCGTCCCCACCCCGGCCGGTCTCGACCTGACCGCAGCGGTGGCCTGGCTGACCGACCACCGTGCCGCCATCCAGGCCGAGTTGCTGCGCAGCGGGGCCGTGCTGCTGCGCGGTCTGCCCGTCGAGGACGCGGCCTCCTTCGCCGCCGCCCGCGACGCGCTGATCGAGCGGCGCGCCGGGTACAAGGAGAAGGCCACGCCGCGCACCGACTTCGGCGAGGGTGTCTTCTCCTCCACCGACCTGCCGGCCGTCCAGCCGATCCGCCTGCACAACGAGAACAGCTACACCCTCGACTTCCCGGGCGTGCTGCTGTTCGGCTGCGTGACCGCCCCCGAGCAGGGCGGGGCGACCACCGTCGGCGATATGCGCGAGGCGCTGCGGCTGCTGCCGCCGGAGCTGGTCGAGCGGTTCGAGCGGGCCGGCTGGCTGCTCGTGCGCAACTACTCCGAACTCGCCGGGCTGCCCTGGTACAAGACCTTCGCCACCGAGGACAAGGCGGTCGCCGAGGCCTACTGCGAGGAGAACACGGTCGGCTACGAGTGGGTCGAGGAGGACGACTCGATGGTCACCCGGCAGCGCCGGTCGGCGATCGTCACCCACCCCGTGACGGGCGAGCGGACCTGGTTCAACCACTTCGCCTTCTGGAACAGCCGCACCCTGGACCCGGACGTCCGCGAGGTGCTCGTCGAGACCTACGGCGAGGACGGGCTGCCCTTCAACACCTTCCTGGGCGACGGATCCCGGCTCACCGACGCCGAGGTCGACGCGGTCAACGCCGTCTACGACCGGGTCACCGTTCGGGAGACCTGGCAGCGGGGCGACCTGATGATCGTCGACAACATCCTCTGCGCGCACGGCCGCGAGGCCTTCAAGGGCGACCGGAAGATCCTCGTCGCCATGGGCGAGCCCGTCGCGCTGGCCGACTGCGCCCCCGCCACCCAGCCGTCCACCACCGTCTTCACCGGGGAGTGACCGCCGTGACCGCCGTACTTCCCGAGCGCCCGCGCGCCTACGAGAGCGCCACCGCCCCCGACCTGCTGGAGCGCCTCGCGCTGGCCCCGGCCGCCCGGACCGCCGTCGTGGCGGGCGGGCGCGAGCTCGGCTTCGGCGAGCTGCGCGCCGAGGCCGCGCGGATCGCGGCCCGGCTCGCCGCCCGCGGCATCGGGCCGGAGAGCGTGGTCGCGCTGTGCCTGCCGCGCGGCGCCGAGCTCGTCACCGCGCTGATCGGCACCCTCACCGCGGGGGCCGCGTACCTGCCGGTGGACCCGAAGCTGCCGGCCGAGCGGCGGCGCTACCTCGTCGAGGACGCGGGCGCCGACCTGGTCGTCACCGCCGACGCGGACGGCGAGCCCCTGGCCGGGGGCGTGCCGCACCTGCCGGTGGCCGCGCTGACCGCCCCGGGGCCCGACCTCCCGTACGCCCCGGTGCCCGTCTCCGGCGACACCCTGGCCTACGTCATCTACACCTCCGGCTCCACGGGCCGCCCCAAGGGCGTGGAGATCGGCCGGGCGGCCGCCTCCGCGCTGCTCGCCGAACTGGAGGGCGCCTCGATCGCGGTCACCGAGGGCGGGCGGGTCGGCTGGAACGCCTCGCCGTCCTTCGACGCCTCCGTGCAGCAGTGGGTGCGCCTGTGCCGGGGCGACACCCTGGTGATGATCGACGACGAGACCCGCGCGGACCCGGCGCTGCTGGCCCGGCTGGTCGACGAACAGGCCCTGACCGACCTGGACATCACCCCCGCGCACGCCGATCCGCTGCTGGACCTGCTCAGCGCGGACGGCGGCCCGCGCCCGCTGACCCTCCTGATCGGCGGCGAGGCGATCAGCCCGGGCCTGTGGCAGCGCCTGGGCGACCTCGGCGCGCGCGGAGTGCTGCGCACCGTCAACCTGTACGGGCCCACCGAGTGCACCGTGGACGCCACGGCGGGGTGGGTGGACGGCGCCGACGCCCCGCACATCGGCAGCGTCCTGCCGGGCCTGCGGATGCGGGTCCTCGACGAGAAGCTGAACCCGGTCGCCGAGGGCGAGAGCGGCGAACTGTACCTGGCGGGGCCGCGCGTGGGCCGCGGCTACCGGGGCCGGCCCGCGCTGACCGCCGAACGGTTCGTCGCCGACACGTCCGGCTACGGCGACGGCCATGGCGGCCGCATGTACCGTACGGGCGACCTCGTACGGCTGCTGCCGGGCGGCCGGCTGGGCTACCTGGGCCGGGCCGACGGCCAGGTCAAGCTGCGCGGCCACCGCATCGAACTCCCCGAGATCGAGGCTGCCGTGGCCGCCGCCCCCGGGGTCGCCGAGGCGGCCGTCGTGCTCCGCGAGGACGTCCACGGGGCCCCGGGCCTGGTGGCCTACTACCGGGCCGCCGACGACGTCACCGAAGCCGCGCTGCGCGAGCGCCTCGCGGCCGGGCTGCCCGCCTACATGGTCCCGGCGGTGTTCGTGGCCCTGGAACGGTTCCCCGTCACCGTCAACGGCAAGGTGGACCGGGCCGCGCTGCCCGCCCCCGCGGCCGCACCGGCCGCGACCCCGGCCGCCGCCTCCGCCTCCGCCTCCGCCGAGGGCATGACCGCCTCCCAGGCACTGATCGCGGGCGTCTGGGCCGCCGTACTCGGCGCCGCGCACGTCAGCCCCGACGACAACTTCTTCAAGCTGGGCGGCCATTCGCTGCTCGCGATCAAGCTGGTCTCGCGGGTCCGCGCCGAACTGGGCGTCTCCCTCCCGGTGAAGGCCGTCTACGCCAACCCGCGCCTGCGGGACCTGGCCGCCCACCTCGACACGCTGGTCGCGGCCACCGCGAGCCAGGACTCCTGAAGGACATGACCGTGATCCCGTTGTCGTACGCCCAGCGCCGGCTGTGGTTCCTGGGCCGGCTGCACGGCCCTTCCGCGACCTACAACGCCCCGGTCGTCCTGCACCTCGACGGCGAACCCGACGCCGGGGCCCTCGCCCTCGCGCTGGCCGACGTCGTGGAGCGGCACGAGGTGCTGCGCACCGTCCTGCCGGCCGGGCCGGACGCGGAGCCGTACCAGCGGGTGCTGGCGGAGGCCCCCTCCGCGGCGCTCACCGCCGAGGAGTGCGCGCCGGGCGAACGGGACACGGCGGTGGCCGCCTTCGTCCGGCAGCCCCTGGACATCACCGCCGAACCGCCCTTGCGGGCACGGCTGTTCCTGCCGGGCGACGGTACCTCCACGCTGGTGCTGCTGATCCACCACGTGGCCACCGACGGCTGGTCCGTACGCCCCCTGCTGCGCGACCTCGCGCGGGCCTACGCGGCCCGGCTGACCGGACGGGCCCCCGGCGGGGATCCGCTGCCCGTCCAGTACGCCGACTACAGCCAGTGGCAGCACGAGCTCCTCGGCGACCCCGCCGACCCGGACAGCCTGGCCGCCGAACAACTCGCGTACTGGCGGGCCGCGCTGGAGGGGGCCCCGGGGGTCGTGGACCTGCCCGCCGACCGGCCGCGCCCGGCCGAACCGTCGGGCCGGGGCGGCACGGTCACGGCCCGGCTGGACGCGGCCGCGCACGGCGGGCTCCTCGCGCTGGCCCGCGGCCGCGGGGCGAGCCTGACCATGACGGCCCGGGCGGCCCTCGCGGCGGCCCTGTCGGCGGCCGGAGCGGGCGAGGACGTGGTGATCGGCGCCCCGGTCGCGGGCCGCCCCGACGAGGACCTCTACGACCTGGTCGGCTTCTTCGTCAACTCCCTCGCGCTGCGCACCGATCTGTCGGGCGACCCGGCCGTCGGGGAGCTGCTGGACCGGGTCCGGGACGCGGACCTGGCCGCGTACGAACACCAGGAGCTGCCCTTCGACCTGCTGGTGGAGCGGCTCAGCCCGGAACGGGCCCTGGGCCACCACCCCTTCTTCCAGGTGATGCTGACCGTGGACGCGGGCGGCGCGGCCGGCGGCCGGGTGGAGCTGGGCGGCGGGATCGGCGGCCGTCTGGCCGACGTCGGCCTGGACGCGGCGAAGTTCGACCTCACCTGGTACTGCGCCGAGCGGCACACCGCCGACGGCCGGCCGGACGGCGTCGACCTCGCCCTCCAGTACGCCACCGACCTCTTCGACGAGGACACGGCCCGGCTCCTGCTGGACCTGTACGTACGGACCCTCGAAGCGTTCGCCGCCGATCCGACGGCCCGCCTCGGCGGCCTGGAACTGCTCCCCGCCACGGCGGCGAAGGCCCTGGCCGCGCGGGCGCACCGCACCGCCGCGGCCCCGGCGCCCGCACCGGCCCGGGAAGCCGTCCCGGCCCGCCGGGACGTGCTCTCGCCGCGCGAGGAGATCCTCTGCGGGCTGTTCGCCGAGGTCCTCGGGCGCGGCGAAGCGGTCGCCGCCGACGCCAACTTCTTCCGCAGCGGCGGCCATTCGCTGCTCGCGAGCAAGCTCGTGAACCGGATCCGGGGCGCGCTCGGCCTGGAGCTGGGCATCCGCGACCTGTTCCTGGCACCGACCCCGGCCGCGCTGCACCGGCGGCTGGCCGAAGCGGGCGGCGCGGGCGCGGCGCGGCCCGCGCTGGTTCCCGTAGCGGACCGGCCGGACAGGATCCCGCTGTCGGCGGCGCAGCGCGCACTGTGGCTGCTGGGCCGCATCGAGGGCCCCTCGGCGGCGTACAACGCTCCGCTGGTGCTGCGGCTGGACGCGGTCCCCGACCGGGCGGCGCTGTCCGCCGCGCTGGACGACCTGGCGGCGCGGCACGAGGTGCTGCGCACGGTGTACGGGGCCGAGGGCGGGGAGCCGTACCAGCGGATCCTCGACGGTCCCGGCGAACCCCTCGAAGTGACCGGCTGCGGGCCCGGCGAACTCGACGCGCTGGTCGACGCGTTCAGCCGGGAGACGTTCGATCTGGCGGAGCGGCCGCCGCTGCGGGCGCGGCTGTTCCTGCCCGGCGACGGCCGGTCCGTGCTGGTGCTGCTGGTCCACCACATCGCGACCGACGGGTGGTCCCTGGCCCCGCTGCTGCGCGACCTGGGCGAGGCGTACGCCGCCCGGTGCGCGGGCCGGGCCCCCGAACTGCCGCCGCTGCCCGTGCAGTACGCCGACTACGCCCTGTGGCAGCGCGAACTCCTGGCCGATCCGGCGGCCCTGCTCGGCTTCTGGCGCGAGGCGCTGGAGGGCATGCCCCCGCGCACGGAGCTGCCCGCCGACCGGCCGCGTCCGGCCGAGCCCTCGGGCCGCGGCGCCACCCTGTCCACCACGGTGGGCGCGGACGCGCACCGGGCGCTGGCGGCACTGGCGCGGGAGCGGCGGGCGAGCCTGTTCATGGTGGCCCGCTCGGCGCTGGCCGCGGCCCTGTCCGCCACCGGCGCGGGCGAGGACCTCGCGATCGGCACCCCGGTCGCGGGCCGCCCGGACCAGGACCTGCACGAGCTGGTCGGCTGCTTCGTCAACTCCCTCGCCCTGCGCACCGACTTGTCGGGTGACCCGGCGGCCGGAGAGCTCGTCGAACGGGTGCGGGACGCCGACCTGGCCGCCTTCGACCACCAGGACCTGCCCTTCGACCTGCTGGTCGAGGAACTGGCCGAACCGGGGCGGGCGTTGGGGGAACACCCCGTCTTCCAGGTGATGCTGACCGTACGGGAAGCCGCCGACGACCGCGTGCTGCTCGGCCCGGTCGCGGGCCGGGCCGGGAGCACCGACCTGGGCGCCGCCAAGTTCGACCTGAGCTTCCACTGCGCGGAACGGCACACGGCGGACGGCGGCCCGGGCGGCCTCGACGTACACGTGCAGTACGCCACCGACCTCTTCGACGAGGACACGGCCCGGCTCCTGCTGGACGTCTACGGACGGGCCCTCGAAGCGTTCGCCGGCGACCCGGCGGCCCGCCTCGGCGCCCTGGAGCTGGTCCGGGAGCCGGAGCGGCGGCGCCTCGCGGAACGCCGGGCCCGGCGGGAGGCGCTCGCCCCGGCGGCGGCACCGGCCGCGACGGCCGCCACTGCGGCGGCGTCCCCGCGCGAGGAGATCCTGTGCGGGCTGTTCGCGGAGGTGCTCGGCGCGGAGACGATCGCCGCCGACGCCAACTTCTTCAAGTCGGGCGGGCATTCGCTGCTCGCCAGCCGGCTCGTCAACCGGATCCGGGCCGTCCTCGGCGTGGAGGCGGGGATCCGCGACCTGTTCCTGGCCCCGACGGCGTCGGCCCTGCACCGCCGCCTCGGCGCGGCCGCCGGGGCGGGGTCGGCGCGGCCGGCGCTGGTCCCCGTGACGGACCGGCCCGAACGGCTGCCGCTGTCGTACGCGCAGCGCCGGCTGTGGTTCCTGGACCAGCTGGAAGGGCCGTCCGCCACCTACAACATCGCGCTGGTCCGGCGCCTGGAACGGCCGCTGGAGCCGGTGGCGCTCGCCGGGGCGCTGGCCGACGTCGCCGCGCGGCACGAGGTGCTGCGCACCGTGTACGGGATCGAGGGCGGGGAGCCGTACCAGCGGGTGCTGGAGGGGGCGCGGCCGCAGCTGGAGCTGGTGCAGACCGCGGACGTGGCGGCGGCCGTCAACGAGGCGGCCGGGCACGTCTTCGACCTGACGCGGGACCTGCCGCTGCGGGCCTGGCTGATCCTGGCGCAGGACGGTGGCCCGCAGACGCTGGTGCTGCTCCTGCACCACATCGCGGCGGACGGCTGGTCCGCGGGACCGCTGCTGGCCGACCTGACGGCGGCGTACGAGGCGCGGACAACGACGGGCCGGGAGCCCGGCTGGTCGCCGCTGCCCGTGCAGTACGCGGACCACACGCTGTGGCAGCGGGAACTCCTGGCCGACCCGGAGCCCGAAGTCGCGTACTGGCGCCGGGCGTTGGCGGGACTGGCACCGCTGATCGACCTGCCGACGGAGCGGCACCGGCCGGCCGTCCCCTCGGGGCACGGGGCGGTCACCGGCTTCGAGGTGGACGCGGACACGCACCGCGCGCTGGTCCGGATCGCGCACGCGCAGGGCGCCACCCTGTTCATGGTGGTGCAGGCGGCGCTGGCGGCGGCCCTGACCCGGGCCGGGGCGGGCACCGACCTGGCGATCGGCACGACGGTCGCGGGGCGCGGCGACGACGCGCTGTCGGGGCTGGTCGGCTTCTTCGTGAACACGCTGGTCCTGCGCACCGGCACGGGCGGGGACCCCTCCTTCGCGGAGCTGGTGAACCGGGTGCGGGAGGCGGACCTGGAGGCGTACGCGCACCAGGACCTGCCGTTCGACCTGCTGGTGGAGGCCCTCAACCCGCACCGCTCCTCGGCGCACGACCCGCTCGTCCAGGTGATGCTCCAGGTGAACCCGGCTCCGGCCGGGGCCCTGGGTGGGCCGCTGGCGGGCACGGAACGGTCCTTCGCGGCGCGGACCGCGAAGTCGGAGCTCACCTTCGCGCTGACCGAGCGGGCCGGGGGCGGGCTGTCCGGGGTGCTGGAGTACGCCACCGACCTGTACGGGCCTTCGGGCGCGGGCCGGCTGGCGGCGCTCCTGGTGACGGCACTGGAGCTGTTCGCCTCCGACCCGGCACGCCGCCTCTCCGCCCTCCCGGGCCCGGCCGACCGACGCCCCGCGCGTCCGCTCGCCGGGGACTACCCGATCGACCTGGCCCGCGTCGAAGCGGTCCTGACGGAACACCCGGCGGTCACCTCGGCGCGGGCCCGGGTGGAAGCGGACCAGGTCCTCGCGGAGGCCACGGCCGGCGGGGCGACGGAGGCCGAGCTCCAGGCCTGGGCGGCGGAGCGGCTGCCGGAGTACGCGGTCCCGTCGGCGGTGCTCCTGCCGGAAACGCCCACCGCCGCTCCGGCCCCGGAGCCGGCCGCCACACCGCTGACCGGGACCCTGCTGCGGCTCTTCGGGGAGGTGCTGGAGCGCGAACAGGTCGGCCCGGACGACAACTTCTTCAAGTCCGGGGGCCATTCCCTCCTCGCGGTACGCCTGCTCAACCGGATCCGAGCGGAACTGGGCCGCGAACTCACCCTCCGCGAGGTCTTCCGCCACCCCACCCCGACCCGCCTGGCGACCCTCCTGTCAACACCCCCCACCACCCCGCCCCCGCCGACCCCCACCCTCCGCCGCCGCACCCACGGCGGCACCCGGGTACGCACCTGACCCACCCGCGAACACCCCGGCCCCGCGCGACGTGCCGCGCGGGGCCGTCCGGCACGCCCCGCCCCCGCGCGCCCGCCCGGAGCCCCGGAGCGGCGAGAAGCCGGCATCACCCCGGGAGGGTTCGGCGGCAGTCCGGGGCGGCAGTCGGTGGGGTGGGAGCTGCCGGGGGGACTGCCCGCCGGGGGGTCGGGGGGTGCCTAGCTTGGGGGTACGGACTGCGGTCCGCTCCCACCACCCCGCCTGGAGGCTCCGCGATGCCCTCGACCGCCCCCACCGCCCGCGCCGTCCTGGACGGCGGCCCGGCGATCACCCCGGCTCCCGGTGTGCTCGACCGGCTCGACGCCCAGGTCGTCGCCGGCCCCGGGCGGCTCGCGCTGGTGCACGGCAAGCGCCGGATGACGTACGGGCAGCTGGCCCTGGCGGTGGCGCTGCGGGCCGACGCGCTGGCCGCCGAAGGGGCCGGTCCCGGCCGGCTGGTGGCGGTGCACCGGCCGCGCGGCATCGACGCCGTCGTCGGGCTGCTCGCGGCGCTGCGGACCGGCGCGGCCTACCTGCCGCTCGACCCGGCCGCCCCCGCCGCCCGCACCACCGCGATCCTCCTCGACTGCAATGGCAGCGAACCGGCATTGGGTGAAGGGGAGTTCGTACTTCCCGGCGCCGAAGTCGCCCCGGGCGCCGCCTACGTGATCTACACCTCCGGCTCCACCGGAACCCCGAACGGGGTCGTCGTCGGGCACCGGGCCCTGGCCCACTTCGTGGCCGGAGCCACCGCCCGCTACGGGATCTCCGCCGAGGACCGGGTCCTGCAGTTCGCCCCGCTGCACTTCGACGCAAGCGTCGAGGAGATCTTCCTGACCCTCGGCTCGGGCGCCGCGCTCGTCCTGCGGGACGAGGAGATGCTCGACGTCCCCGGGCTCCTCTCCGGCTGCGCCGCGCACGGCGTGACGGTGCTCGACCTGCCCACCGCGTACTGGCACGAGCTGGCCCACGCCCTCGCCTCCGGGGTGGACCGGCTCCCGCCCACCCTGCGGACCGTGGTCATCGGCGGCGAGGCAGCCCTGCCCGAGCGGGTCGCGCAGTGGTGCCGGGTGGTGGACCCGGACCGGGTGCGGCTGCTGAACACGTACGGGCCCACCGAAGCCACCGTCGTCGCGACCGTCGCCGACCTGTCCCGCCACCCCGGCGGTCCGGTGCCCATCGGCACGCCCCTCCCGGGGGTGCGGGCCGCCGTCGTGGACGGCGAGCTGTGGCTGCTGGGCGGCGCTCTCGCCGAGGGCTACCTCGGCCGGCCGGAGCTGAACCGGACCCGGTTCGCCGCGCTGGACGGGGAACGCGCGTACCGCACCGGCGACCTGGTCCACGTACGGGACGACGGCCAACTGGGCTTCCAGGGGCGGGCCGACGACGAGGTGAAGATCAACGGACACCGGGTGGACCCGGCTTCCGTGGAGTCGGTGCTGACCGCGCACCCCGGGGTCCGCGAGGCGGCCGTGGTGGCCCAGGAGACGGCGGACGGGGTCCGGCGGCTGGCCGCCTTCGTGGTGGCCGACGACGGGGTGGGCGCCACCGAGCTGCGGGAGAGGGTACGGGCGGAGCTCCCGACGGCGGCTGTCCCGGGCACGGTGACCCTGCTGACCGCACTGCCCCGGACCCCGTCCGGGAAGATCGACCGCAAGACCCTGAAGGCCCTGAAGGCCCCGGCCACGGCCCCGGCCACCGCCCCCGACCCGTACGCCGTCTTCGACGGCCGGGTGCTGCCCGCCGAGGACCGGGTCCCGCTGTCCTTCGCCCAGCGCCGCCTGTGGTTCCTGGCCGGCCTGGAGGGCCCCTCGGCCACCTACAACCTGCCGGTCGTGCTCCGCCTCGACGCCGTCCCCGACCACGCCGCCCTCGCGGCGGCCCTCGCCGACGTGGTCGAGCGCCACGAGGTGCTGCGCACCGTGTACCCGGCGGTGGACGCCGAGCCCTACCAGCACGTGCTGGTCCCGTCGCCCCCGGTGCCGCTCGCGGTACACGACCGCGCGCCCGGCGAGATCCCCGGCCTCGTGGCCGCCTTCACCGCCGCCGCCTTCGACCTCGGCGCCCATCTGCCGCTGCGCGCAGCCCTGTTCCTGCCCGGCGACGGCACCGCCACCCTCGCGCTGCTCACCCACCACATCGCCACCGACGGCTGGTCCGTGGGCCCCCTGCTGCGCGATCTGGCCGAGGCCTACGCGGCCCGCCTCGCGGGGGCCGGGCCCGACCGGGAGCCGCTGCCGGTCCAGTACGCCGACTACACCCTGTGGCAGCGCGAACTGCTGGAGGATCCCGCCGAGTTGCTCGCGCACTGGCGCCACGCCCTGGACGGCATGCCGACCGTGCTGGACCTGCCCGCCGACCGGCCCCGGCCCGCCGAGCCCACCGGCGCGGGCGCCACCCTCACGGCCCGCCTCGACGCGGACGCGCACCGGCGGCTGGCCGCGCTCGCCGAGGAGCGGGGCGCGAGCCTGCTCATGGTGATCCAGCCCGCGCTGGCCCTGGCCCTGGCCGCCGTCGGCGCCGGAACGGACATCGCGATCGGCACCCCGGTCGCGGGACGCGGCGACGAGGCCCTGAACGACCTGGTCGGGTTCTTCGTCAACACCCTGGTGCTGCGCACCGACGTCTCGGGCGAGGCCTCGTACGCGGAGCTGGTCGACCGGGCGCGGGAGGCGGACCTGGCGGCGTACGCGCACCAGGAGCTGCCCTTCGACCTGCTGGTGGAGCACCTGCGGCCGCGCCGGGAGCTGGCCGTGAACCCGTTCTTCCAGGTGATGCTGACCGCCCAGGAGGAACAGGGCGGGGAGGACGCCGGGCCGGAAGGCCCGCTGTCCGGACGGTTCGTCGAACCGGGCCTGGAGGTGGCCAAGTTCGACCTCAGCGCCTCCTGCGTGGAGCTGCCCGGCGGCGGCCTGGAGGTGTGGTGGCAGTACGCGGTGGACCTGTTCGACGCGCAGACGGCGCGGCTGCTGCTGGACCTGTTCGTACGGGCCCTCGCGCGCGCGGCCGACGACCCCGCCGGGCCGGCCGCCGGCCGGCCGCTGCTCACCGCCGAGGAGGCCCGGGCGGTGGCCGGGCGCCGGGAGCGCCTCCTGGCCGCCGCGGCCCGGACCCCCGAGAGGGCGCCGGGGGCCCGCAACACCCCCGTCGAGCAGGTGCTGTGCGCGCTGTTCGGGGAGGTGATCGGCCTCGACGGGCCGGTGGCTCCGGACGCCAACTTCTTCTCCGAGGGCGGGCATTCCATGATGGGGGTGCGCCTGGTGAACCGGATCCGGGCCACGCTGGGGCTGGAGGCCCGGATCCGGGACCTGTTCCTCGCGCCGACCCCCGCCGAGCTGGCGGTGCGCCTGGCCCGGGAGGCCGCGCCGGCCGGGCGGCCCGCGCTGGTCCCCGTAACGGACCGGCCGGAGCGGATCCCGCTGTCGTACGCGCAGCGCAGGCTGTGGTTCGTGGACCAGCTGGAGGGGCCGTCGCGGTCGTACACGATCCCCTTCGCGCTGCGCCTGGAGCGGCCGCTGGAGCCGGCCGTCCTCGCGGACGCGCTGGCCGATGTCGCCGGGCGGCACGAGGTCCTGCGGACCGTGTACCCGGCGGTCGACGGTCAGCCGTACCAGCGGGTGTGCCAGGGGGCGCGGCCCGTGCTGGACCTGGTCACGGCGCCGGAGGGCGGCCTGGAGGCGGCGGTGGACGCGGCCGCCGGGCACGTGTTCGCGCTGGCGTCGGACCTTCCGCTGCGGGCCTCGCTGATCACGTGCGGGGACCGGCAGGTACTGGTGGTGCTGGTCCACCACATCGCCGCCGACGGCTGGTCCGCGGGCCCGCTGTTCGAGGACCTGGCCGCCGCCTACGAGGCCCGGCTCGACGGGGTGGCACCCGCCTGGCAGCCGCTGCCGGTGCAGTACACCGACTACACCCTGTGGGAGCGGGCCGCCCTGGAGGGCGGGGCCGCCGCCGGGCACCTGGCCTTCTGGGAGCGGACCCTGGCCGGCGCTCCGCCCGTGCTGGAACCGACGGCGGCCCGGACCCGGCCGGCCGAGGCCTCCTACCGGGGTGCGGCGACGCCCCTGGAGGTGGACGCCGCGACGCACGCGCGGCTGGAACGGCTCGCCCTGGACCACGGGACCACCCTGTTCACGGTGGTGCAGGCGGCCCTCGCGGCCACCCTCACCCGGCACGGCGCGGGCACCGACCTGCCGCTCGGCACGGTCGTCGCGGGGCGGGACGACGAGGCCCTGAACGACCTGGTCGGGTTCTTCGTCAACACCCTCGTGCTGCGCTGCGACACCTCCGGCGACCCCCGGTTCTCCGAGCTGGTCGGCCGGGTGAAGGAGACGGGGCTGGCCGCGTACGCCCACCAGGAGCTGCCGTTCGACCTGGTCGTCGAGCACCTCAACCCGGTGCGCTCGACGGCCCGCCACCCGCTCGTCCAGGTGATCGTGCAGGTGCACCCGGCGGAGCCGCGGACCCCGTCGGGCAGCACGCTGGCCGGGACCCCGCTGGGGGCGGACTCCGGGTTCACCAAGTTCGACCTGACCCTGTCGCTGCGCGAGACCCGCGACGCGGCCGGGGCGCCGGGCGGGCTGGAGGGCGTACTGGAGTACGCGACCGACCTGTACGACGAGGGCACGGCGGCGATGCTCGCCGGGCACGTGGCGCGCACCCTGCGGGCGGTGGCCGAGGACCCGGAGCGGCGGATCGGGGACGTGCGGCTGCTGTCGCCCGAGGAGGAGCTGCGGCTGGCCGCCTACAACGACACCGCCGCGCCGCGGGCGGCGTGCGGTCTGGTGCACGAGCGGTTCGCGGAGCAGGCGCGCCGGACGCCGCGGCGGATCGCGGTCTCCTACGAGGAGGAGACCCTGAGCTACGCCGAGCTGGACGCGCGGGCCAACGCGCTGGCGCACCGGCTGACCGAGGCGGGCGTGGGCCGGGACGCGGCGGTGGGACTGCTGCTGGAACGCACCCCGCACCTGCTGGTGTCGGCGCTGGCAGTGCTCAAGTGCGGGGCGGCGTACGTGCCGTTGGACCCGCGACTGCCCGAGGCCCGGGTCGACATGATCATGGAGGACGTGCACGCACGGGTGCTGCTGGTCCGGGAGGAGCACGCCTCCCTGCCACAGGTCCGCCGCCAACTGGACTCCGGGGTGCGCGTGTTGTCGGTGGACACCGCCGTCTCCGGCTACCCGGTGACCGATCCGGGGATCGCGGTGGGCGAGGACGCCCTGATGTACGTGATGTTCACCTCCGGGTCCACGGGCCGCCCCAAGGGCGTCGGCGTCACCCACCGCAACGTGGTGGAGCTGGTCACCGACCGCTGCTGGGACCTGGCCAACCACCGCCGGATGCTGGTCCATTCGGCGATCGGCTTCGACGCCTCCACCTACGAGCTGTGGGTGCCGCTGCTGAACGGCGGGCAGCTGGTCATCGCCCCGGGCGACGGCACGGACGTCGCCGGACTGGACCACACGATCCGCACCCACGAGGTCTCGGCCGCCTACTTCACGATGGGGCTCTTCCACATCATGGCGGACGAGGGCCTCGACACCCTCAAGCTCCTCGACGAGGTGTGGACCGGCGGGGACGTGGCCTCCCCGAGCGCCCTCCAGCGGGTCCTGGACCACTGCCCGGAGACCGTGCTCGTCCACTCGTACGGCCCCACCGAGACCACCTTCGCCTCGCACCAGCAGCGCTTCCCCCTCACCGAACGGGTCGTACGGGGGGTCTACCTGGGCGCGGCCCTCGACAACACCCGGATCCACGTCCTGGACGAACGGCTGCGGCCGGTGCCGGCCGGCGTCCCCGGCGAGATGTACATCGCCGGTACGCAGGTGGCCCGCGGCTACGTCGGCCGGCCCGGCCTGACCGCCGAGCGGTTCGTCGCGGACCCCTTCGGCGCCGACGGCGGCCGCATGTACCGCACGGGCGACCTCGTGCACTGGACGGCCGAGGGCGAACTGCGGTTCATCGGGCGGGCCGACGGCCAGATCAAGCTGCGCGGCTTCCGGATCGAGCCCGGCGAGATCGAGGAGACCCTCGCCCGGCATCCGGGGGTGGGGCAGGTCGCGGTGGTGGTCTTCGAGGACGGCCCGGGCGGCAAGCGCCTCGTCGCGTACGCCGTCCCGCGCGCCGGGCACACCCTGACGGACACCGGGCTGCTGCGCTGGGCGGCGGGCGAACTGCCCGAGCACATGGTCCCGTCGGCGGCGGTGCTCCTCGACGCGATCCCGCTCACCGTCAACGGCAAACCCGACCGCAAGGCCCTGCCGGCGCCCGCCGTGGCACCGCGCGGCACGGGCCGGGCGGCGCGCACCCCGCGCGAGGAGATCCTGTGCGGGCTGTTCGCGGAGATCCTGGGCGTGGAGCGGGTCGGCATCGACGACAACTTCTTCGGCCTGGGCGGTCATTCACTGCTCGGGGTGCGGCTGGTGAGCCGGATGCGGACCGTACTGGGACTGGATCGCGGCGTCCGCGACCTGTTCCGCACGCCGACGGTGGCGGGGCTGCTGGGCGACGAGCCGACCGGCTTCGACCCGATGGGCGTGGTGCTTCCGCTGCACACCGGGGGGTCGCGGCCGCCGCTGTTCTGCGTCCATCCGGGGACGGGCGTGGGCTGGCCGTACGCCGGTCTCGCCCAGCACCTGGGCCCGGACCAGCCGCTGTACGCGATCCAGGCGCGGGCCCTGAGCGAGCTGGGCCACTCCCCCGCCTCCGTGGAGGAGATGGTCGAGGACTACCTCCCGCTCGTCCGGGAGGTCCAGCCGCACGGCCCGTACCGCTTCCTGGGCTGGTCCTTCGGCGGTACGGTCGCCCACGCGCTCGCCGTCCGCCTCGCCGAGCTGGGCGAACGCACCGACCTCCTCGCCATGATGGACGTCCACCTGCTGCCGACCGAGCCCGAGCGGCGGCGGATGACGCCGGCGCAGAAGCGGGACATGCTCGTCGGCGACGCCACGGACGAACCCGAGGACGCCCCCTTCGACGTGGACGCCCTGATCGGCCTGGTCCGGCTGAAGGACCCGGTGCTCGGCGCCTTCTCCGACGCCGAGATCCGCTCGGTCATCGGCGCCTCGATCAACCACGCCGAAATCATGAACCTGTACGCCCCGCGCCCGGTCGCCACCGACCTGCTGTTCCTGGCGGCCATCGAGGACGGGGAAACGGAAAACACCCTCGCCCGGCACTGGATTCCCTATGTCGACGGCCCCGTGGAAAACCATGTCATCGGGGTCCCGCACACCAGAATGGGCGAGCCGGAACCTCTCGCACTGATCGGCCGCATCCTTTCCGAGAAATTGAGGAGTCTGTCATGACCAATCCTTTCGACGACATCGAGGGCACCTTCCACGTCGTGGTCAACGCCGAGGGCCAGCACGCTCTGTGGCCCGTGTTCGCCGAGGTCCCCGGCGGCTGGGAGGTCGTGTGGGGCGAGGGCACGCGGGCGGACGCGCTCGCCTACGTGGAGCGGAACTGGACCGACATCCGCCCGCGCGGCCTGGTCGCCCAGTACGCCTAGAAACGCATCGCAGCCCGAAGGAAAAGCCGTGTCCCGCATTGCGGGGCACGGCTTTTCCGCATGCCCCGCGGCCCCGTCGGGAATTCCCCGATACTGCCGCCGCAACTTCCCCTCGGCCGGCCCGCCGCTTCCTATATTCCTCGTATGCGACGACGGAATATGCACATTCTGCTGAGCGGTACGGCATCGGATTCCCACACATGGAACCTCGTCTACCTCCAGCTCTTCCTGGAGGAGCTGGGACACCGGGTCCACAACCTGGGCCCCTGCGTGCCGGACGACCTGCTGGCCGGGGCCTGCGCGGCCGGCGGACCGGGCCGGCCCGACCTCGTGGTCGTCAGCAGCGTGAACGGACACGGCTACCGGGACGGGCTGAGCGCCGTCCGGTCCCTGCGCCGGGCCGGCGTGACCCTGCCCTTCGTCATCGGCGGCAAGCTGGGCGTCGCCGGGGTCGCGGACCCGCAGCAGCGCGGGCGGCTCCTCGACGCGGGCTGCGACGCCGTCTTCGACGACGGGGACACCACCGCCCTGCGGGAGTTCCTCGACGCCCTCACGGCCGACGGCCGGGGCGCCCGGCAGGCCGTGGCATGAGCGGCGGCGCCACGCTCCTCGCCCCCGCGGGGACCTGCGAACCGGCCTCCCCCGACACCTCCTTCGGCGCCTTCGTCGCCCGCGCGGCCGCCTCCGGGCAGCTCGTCGTCCAGCCCCGGATGGGCTTCAGCGACCCGCGCCGGATGCGGGCCGGCCTGGAGCGCACCAAGCGCGCCGTCGCCACCACCGTCGGCACCCTCACCATCGACAGCTACACCCGGGTCGGCGATCAGGACGCCGCCCGCGCCGCCGTCGCCGAGGGCACCCCGCTCAACGGCTACCCCATCGCCACCCACTCCACCGGCCTCACCCGGTCCCTGCTGGACGGGGTGCTGGACCCGGCCTTCCCCGTCCAGGTGCGGCACGGCTCCTCCCGCCCCGAGGGCATCATCCGGGCGCTGGCGGCCGCCGGGCTGGACGCCACCGAGGGCGGACCGGTCTCGTACTGCCTGCCCTACGGGCGCACCCCGCTCGCCGAGTCCGTGGAGAACTGGGCCCGCTGCTGCGAACTGCTCGCCTCGCTGGTGCCCTCACCCCGGTCACCGCACCTGGAGAGCTTCGGCGGCTGCATGCTCGGCCAGCTCTGCCCGCCCGGCCTGCTGGTGGCGCTGAGCCTGCTGGAGGGCCTGTTCTTCGTCCGGCACGGCATCCGCAGCGTCTCCCTCAGCTACGCCCAGCAGACCGACCCCGCGCAGGACGCGGAGGCGGTGCGCGCACTGCGGCGCCTCGCCGCCGAGTTCCTGCCCGCCGAGGTGGACCGGCACGTCGTCCTCTACACGTACATGGGGGTCTTCCCCCGGACGGCGCGGGGCGCGACCCGCATCCTGGAGGCCTCGGCGCGGCTCGCCGTACGGTCCGGGGCGCAGCGGCTGATCGTGAAGACCGCCGCCGAGGCGCACCGGATCCCGACCGTGCTGGAGAACGTACGGGCCCTGGAGACGGCGGCGGCCACCGCGGCCCTGTGCGAGCGCCCGGCCGATCCGCCCGGGCCGGCCGGCGGCGAGGTGTACCGGGAGGCCCGGGCCTTCGTGGAGGCCGTGCTGGAACTCGCCGAGGACCCGGGCCGGGCGCTGCGCTCCGCGTTCGCGCGGGGCGTGCTCGACGTCCCGTACTGCCTGCACCCGGACAACGCGGGCCGCTCGCGCAGCTTCGTCGACGCGGGCGGCCGGCTGCGCTGGTCCGAGGTCGGCGCCATGCCGGTGGCCCCGTACGCGCAGGCGCCCTCGCGCCGGGCCCTGACCTCGGACGGGCTGCTGGTGGCGCTGGGCTCGGTGGCCCGGCGTTACGACGGCCCCGGGGCCGGCACATGAACGGACCCCACGACATCACCCCCGCCCCCATCGCATTCGGACAGCCAGGAGTCGGCATGGACCTTCGCACCCCTCCCCCGCTCGGCGCGCACCTGCGGTCCCCGCAGCTGCGGTCGGCGATGCTCGTCCAGCAGGAAGTCCTCCACGCGGCGCGGGAGTTCCTGCGCGGCGCGGACTTCGTGGAGCTGCTGCCGCCGCTGATCGGGCCGGTCACGGACCCCGGCGGGCGCGGCGCGAAAGCGCTCGACGTGGATTACTACGGGCAGCCGTACAAGCTGATGACGAGCGCGATCCTCTACAAGCAGGCCTCGCTGAAGGGCTTTCCGAGACTCTTCTACATCGCGCCGAACGTCCGCGTGGAGCCGCCGGAGACGGCGGGCACGGGCCGGCACCTGGTGGAGTTCCACCAGATCGACGTGGAGATGGCGGGCGGCACCCGCGCCGACGCGCAGGAGGTGGCTGCCGGGCTGCTGACGCACGTGGTGGAGCACGTGTGGACGGCCGTGCCGGACCTGCTGCGCGAACTGGGCCGGGAGGAACTGGACTTCGCGGAACTGCGGCAGGGCAAGTTCGACGCGCTGACCCACGGGGAGGCCGCCCGGCGGCTGATCGGGCGCGGCCATCCGCAGAGTCCCGACGCGGAGATCGACTGGGAGGGCGAGAAGGTGCTCTCCCTGGAGGCGGACCGGCCGTTCTTCGTCAACGACTACCCGAAGGGCTCGCGCGGCTTCTACGACCGCGAGGACCCCGAACGCCCGGGCGTGCTGCGCAACTTCGACCTCATCGCGCACGGCGGGTACGGGGAGCTGGTCAGCGGCAGCGAGCGGGAGAGCCGCTACGCGGCGATCGTGACCCGGATGCGGGAGAGCGGGGAGAACCCGGCCAAGTACGCCTGGTACCTGGAGCTGGCCCGCGAGGGCATCGAGCCCAGTGCCGGTTTCGGGATGGGCCTGCAGCGCCTCGTCCGGTTCCTGACCGGGCTGGACGCGCTGTGGCAGGTCAGCGCCTACCCGAAGCTGCCGGGGGTGATCGCGCCGTGAGCGGGCTGCGGGCGACGGGGTTCCCGGAGGAGGCCGTACGGGCCCGGGCGCGGGCCGGGACGGCCGAGGTGTTCCCGGCGGCCGGGGAGTACGGGGCCACGCTGTTCGGGGCCTCGTACGACGGCCCGGCCCAGGACGCCCTCGACGAACTGCGCCTCGTGCCTCCGGTGTTCATGCCCAGGCGGCTGGAGAAGCTCATCGACCTGGGCCGCGAACCCTCGTACGAGGACGTGGACCTGCGCACGGAGGTCGGCGGCTTCGCGTCCTCCCTCCCCCTCTACCTCTCGGCGTTCGGCTCCACCCGGGCCGGCAGCGGTGACCTCGGCGTGGCCGCGGGCCGGCAGGCGGCGCGGCTCGGGATCCCGATGGTGATCGGGGAGAACATGGTCCCGGTGCACGGCTACGGCAGCAGCTCGGCACTGCTGGAGCGGGTGGCGGCGTACGCGGCCGAACTCCCCGACGGGGTGGGCGGGGTGGTGGTGCAGCAGTCCACCGAGGACGCCGACTCCGAGGTGTGGAACCTGCTCTACAGCGACCCGGGCACCCGCCCGCTGCGGGACTCCGGCCGCCTCGGTTTCGAACTGAAGGCGGGCCAGGGCGCGAAGCCGGGCCTCGGCGGGATGACGGTGGTCGGCGCGGCCGAAGCGGAGCGGCTGGGCGGGCAGTTCGCGGTACGGGACCTGCTGGGCGATCCCGGCGGGCGGCTGCTGCGGTGCGCGACCCCGGGGACCTTCACGGAGGAGATCGTCCGCCAGCAGCTGCGGTTCATGCGGAACAACTTCCCGCTGGCCCGCACCTGGGTGAAGTTCCACCCGGGCCGGGACATCGCCGGCGCGGCCGCCACCGCCTGGGCGGCGGGCGCCGACGCCGTCACCGTGGACGGCGCCGAGGGCGGTACCGGCTGGGCGCCGCGGGTGTTCCTCGACCAGGCGGGGCTGCCGCTCGCCGAATGCCTGCGCCGCATCGGCCGCCCGGCGGGAACCCTGCTCGCCTCGGGCCGGATGTGGGAGGGCGGCCGCGCCGTGCGGGCCCTGGCCCTGGGGGCGAGGGCGGTCGGCCTGGGCCGGGCGGCCCTGCTCGCGGTCGACGAGGACCCCGGGGCGGGCCTGGTCCGGCTGGTGGAGGCGCTCGCACTGGAGGCCCGGCTGCTGATCAGCGCACTCGGCCAGTACAGCCCCGCCGACCTGACCCCGGAAGACCTCTGGTCCCCCGGCGCCCCGGCCCCCGCCCCGGCCCCGCTGCCGGTTTCGGAGCCCTCGTGAACCCCGGCCCGGCGGACCCCGGGTCCGCCGCGCCGGGGGGGGGGGGGGGGGTCGTATACACATATCCCAGCCCACCCGACCCCAACAGATCGGGTATGGCGGGGTGTGCGTGGA
>NZ_JBHWBP010000026.1:0-43015 GCF_042735575.1 Streptomyces sp. NPDC059564
CCCTCCTGGCCACCGCGGCCGCCGCTCCCCCGTGTTGCTCCCCCGTACGTTTCCCCCGTACGTCCCCTGCGGGCTCCCCCGTACGTCCCCCGTACGACCCCCAGGGGTTTCCCCCTTTGTGCTGTCCCCCGTACGCCCCGCGAGCGGTCCCCCGTACATTCCCCCGTACGTCCGCTCACGGGCCCCCGTACGCGTTCCCCGTACGTCCCCCGTACGTTTCCCCCGTACGCCGTGCCGTGGTGCCGGCCCGGCTGGTGCTACGGGCGCGTGCCGGACGCGTGGTTGTCCATGGCCACGATGTCCTCGCCCGAAGCGTGGTTGTCGAGCGGCTTCTCGCCCGGCTTCTTCGGAGCCGGAGGATCGAGCGGATCCAGCGGGTTGATCTCGACGCCCGAAGCGTGGTTGTCGAGCGGTCTGATGTCGCCGTCGAGCGGCAGGCTGTTCTCGTTCGTCGTCATCGGATCTCCTGATGGATGAGTCGGGCCCGTTCGGCGATTCCCCCGCGGACCGCCGAACGGGTAGTCCTCCAGCCGCCCCGGGTGCCCCCCCGGCACACCGGGTCGATGCACCTATCGTGTCGCGTGGCGATAAACGAACGATGAACGCGGCCGTCCATCCGCCCCGGGCCCGCGCCCGGGCCGGTCAGGCGGCCAGCTCGGAGGCCAACAGGGCCCGTACCTCGGTCAGTTCGGCCGACCCCAGCTGCGCGAAAACGGTCTCCGCATCCCGCCAGCAGGCCCGCGCCCGGTCCGGCTGGCCGAGCCGCCGCAGCGCCTTGCCCAGCACCGTCAGCACGGTCGCCCGGCGCCACTCCCCGCCGATCCCGCGCAGTGCGATGGCCTGTTCGGCGTGCTTGGCGGCCAGGGTGGGCCGCCGGGCCGCGAGGTGGGCCTCGGCGAGCCGGAAGTGCGTCACGCCCTCCCACAGGGGCTGGCGGTTCTCGTGGAACAGCGACAGCGCCTCGGCGAGCTGCGTGAGCGCCTCGCGCAGCCGTCCGGCCTGGGTCAGCGCGATGCCCAGCGCGTACCGGCCGTTGGCCAGGCGCAGGGTCAGGCCCATCCGGTCGTAGATGGCGATGCCCTGCTGGGCCAGGTCGATGGCGCTGGGCAGGCGGCCCAGCTCGACGTGGATCCGGGAGAGGTTGCACAGGGCGCTGGCCTCGCCGACGAAGTTGGCGTCGGCCCGGAAGTTCTCGATGGCCTCCAGCAGGTAGCGCTCGCCGTCGCGGTGCCGGCCCTGGTAGAGGGCGATGATCCCGCGGTCGTTGGGCGCCCAGCAGCTGGGCAGCGGGTCGCCGGCCTCGCGGGCCAGGTCCATGGCCTGGCGGGCCTCGTCGTCGGCCTCCGAGAAGCGGCCCGCGACGAGGTGGACCATGGTGAGCGTGGTCCGGGCGCGGCCCTCGGCCCGAGGATCCCGCGCCGCCTGCGCGGCCTCGCGCAGGGTCAGCGCGGCGGACTCGTACTGCTTGGAGTTGGCCCCGGATTCGGCGAGGTCCTTGGCCGCCCACAGCAGGTCCACGGCCCGGCGCAGCGCGGAGGGCCGCCCGGCCGCCTGGCGTACGCAGGCCAGCAGCGGGTCGGCCTCGGCGAACAGCCAGTCCAGGGCGGCGCGGGGCTCGGTCAGGACCAGGCCGGGGTGGCAGGTGTCCGACAGGTGGGCGGGCAGCCGGTCGCCGGGGCGTTCCAGGGCGTACACCCGGGAGGCGGTGGCGAGGTAGAAGTCGAGGAGCCGGTCGAGGGCGGCGCCCTGCCCGTGGGAGGGCTGTTCGTCGCGTTCGGCGCAGGCACGCGCGTAGAGGCGTACGAGGTCGTGGAAGCGGTAGCGGCCGGGTGCGGCCGATTCGAGCAGGGAGCAGTCGACTAAGGCCTCCAGGAGGTCCTCGGTGTCGTGCTCGGGCCGGTCGAGGACGGCGGCCGCGGCGGCCAGGGAGATGTCGGGGCCGTCGGCGAGGCCGAGGAGGCGGAAGGCGCGCTGCTGGGCGGGCTCCAGCTGGCCGTAGCCGAGCTCGAAGGTGGCCTTGACGGCGAGGTCGCCGGCCTGGAGCTCGTCGAGGCGGCGGCGTTCGTCGGCGAGCTTGGCGGCGAGGACGGAGACGGTCCAGGTGCGGCGGGCGGCGAGCCGGGAGGCGGCGATGCGGATGGCCAGCGGCAGGAACCCGCAGGCGCCGACCACGTTGAGGGCCGCCTGCCGTTCCGCGCCGACGCGTTCGGCGCCGACGATGCGGGTGAACAGCTGCAGGGCCTCCTCGGGGCTCATCACGTCGAGGTCGACGAGATGGGCCCCGGCGAGGCCCGACATCCGGACCCGGCTGGTGACGAGGGCGGCGCAGCCCGCGGTGCCGGGCAGCAGCGGGCGCACCTGTGCGGCGTCGCGGGCGTTGTCGAGCAGGACCAGGACGCGGCGGCCGTCGAGGACGGTGCGGTAGAGCGCGGCCCGGTCGGCGGCGGAGTCGGGGATGGCGCTGTCGGGGGTGCCGAGGGCGCGCAGGAAGGAGCCGAGGACGGCCTCGGGCAGCGCGGGGCGGGGGTCGGTGCCCTGGAGGTCGACGTAGAGCTGGCCGTCGGGGAAGTGCGGGCGGGCGGCGTGCGCGACGTGCACGGCGAGGGTGGTCTTGCCGACGCCGCCTATGCCGGCGAGTGCGGACACGGCCATGACCTGGCCCTCGGCGGCGGAGAGGATCTCGCCGAGTTCGGCGACGAAGGGGGTGCGGCCGGTGAAGTCGGGCACGGTGGCGGGCAATTGCGCGGGCCTCACGGGTACGGGTGCCGCCGCCGGGGCGGGGTCTTCGGCGCGGGCGAGTTCGGCGTCCGCGTTCAGGATGCGCTGTTGGAGGGCGGCGAGTTCGGGCCGGGGGTCGACCCCGAGTTCGTCGGCGAGGAGGCGGCGGGTGTCGGCGTACACGGCGAGGGCCTCGGCCTGGCGGCCGCTGCGGTACAGGGCCAGCATCAGCAGTTCGCGCAGCCGCTCGCGCAGGGGGTGGGCGGCGGTGAGGGCGGTGAGTTCGGAGACGGCCTCGGCGTGGTGGCCGACCTCCAGGTCGAGGTCGAGGCGGGTCTCCAGGAGCTGGAGGCGCCATTCGGCGAGCCGGGTCCGCTCGGTGTCGGCGTGCGGGCCGGGGACTCCGGCGAGGGGTTCGCCGTCCCAGAGGTCCAGGGCGCGGGCGAGCAGCGTGCGGGCCAGGGTGCGGTCCCCGGCGGTGCGGGCCGTTTCGGCGTCGGCGGCGAGGCTGCGGGCGATGCCGAGGTCCAGGTCCTCCTGCCGGCGCAGCCGGATCGCGTAGCCGCCGGCGTCGCTGACGAGCAGCCCGGGGTCGAGGACCTTGCGCAGCCGGGAGGCGTACGTCCGGATGGTGGCGAGGGCCTGCGGGGGCGGGTCTTCGCCCCAGATGGCGTCGATCAGCTCGGGGGCGGTCGCGGTGCGGCCGTCGCGCAGCAGGAGTACGGCGAGCAGGGCGCGCTGCTGGGGGCTGCCGGAGGGCAGGGCCTCGGCGCCGTGCCAGGCCCGGATGGGGCCGAGGACGGCGAACCGGTTGTCGGCGGGGGAGGGCTCCACGGCCGGGTCGGGGGGCTCGGGGGCGTCGGGCACGTCGGCGGTGTTCCGGGACCGGGCTGCCTCGGGGTGGTTCCGCTGGTGCGGGATGGCCGGTATGCCGTCCATCTGTCGTCCCCCCTGCCTTCCGTCGGTTTAAGGGTCAGTCTGCCCTGTCTTGCACGCACACGTCAGCCCGCAGCGGAGTGAGCCGCTCCTCGTTCTGCGCCAGATAGCTGACGGTTCGTCAGATCGACGCTACGGTATGAGACATGGAGACCTTCCCGAAGATCATCTCGGTGGACGATCACACGGTCGAGCCCCCTCACGTCTGGCGGGACCGGCTCCCGTCCAAATACCGCGACACCGGCCCCCGGATCGTCCGCGCCCCCCTGAAGGAAATGACCTTCCTCGGCGGGAAGTTCGCACCCGTCATGGGCGCCCCGGGAGACGACGGCCCGATCGGCGACTGGTGGGTGTACGAGGACCTGCACCGGCCGCTCACCCGCCTCGACACGGCGGTCGGGTACGACCGGGACGAGATCAAGCTGGAAGTCATCACCTACGAGCAGATGCGCCCGGGCTCCTTCTCGGTTCCCGAGCGGCTCGCCGACATGGACGTCAACCACGTCCAGTCCGCCCTCTGCTTCCCCACCTTCCCGCGCTTCTGCGGCCAGACCTTCACCGAGGCCAAGGACCGCGAGCTCGGACTGCTCGGCGTGCGCGCGTACAACGACTGGATGGTGGAGGAGTGGTGCGGCCCCGACGCCCGCGGCCGCCTGATCCCCCTCACCCTCATCCCCCTGTGGGACGCCCGCCTCGCCGCCGCCGAGGTCCGCCGCAACGCCGCCCGCGGGGTGCGCGCGGTCGCCTTCTCCGAGATACCCCCGCACCTGGGCCTCCCCTCCATCCACACGGACGAGTGGGACCCCTTCCTCCAGGCCTGCGACGAGACCGGCACGGTCATCGCGATGCACATCGGCTCGTCCTCCCGCATGCCGTCCACCTCGGCGGACGCCCCGCCGGCCGTCGGCTCCACCATCACCTTCGCCAACTGCTGCTTCTCGATGGTCGACTGGCTGATGAGCGGCAAGTTCGAACGCTTCCCCAACCTGAAGATCATGTACGCGGAGGGCCAGATCGGCTGGATCCCGTACATCCTGGAACGCGCGGACGTGGTCTGGGAGGACAACCGCGCCTGGGGCGGCGTCGCGGACAAGGTCCACCGCCCGCCGTCGGAACTCTTCGCCGAGCACGTCTTCGGCTGCTTCTTCGACGACGCGTTCGGCCTGAAGAACCTGGACGCGATCGGCGTCGGCAACGTCCTGTACGAAACCGACTACCCCCACTCGGACTCGACGTGGCCCAAGTCCCGCGAGGTCGGCGAATCCCAGATGGGCCACCTCTCCCCGGACGTGGTGGACCGCATCGTCCGCGGAAACGCCATCACCCTCCTGGGCCTCACCCCGGACGGCCTCTGGCCGGGGGCGTAGCGGAGTGGGACCTGCCTCTGACTGCAGAAACGATATCTCTGGACGTAGATCTTGATATCGTTTAAGTGTGGCAGGGGCAGGTAGCCCCCCGTCTGAGGAGGTTCCCCGTGGCCAGAACCGTGATCGATGTCGACGACGCGCTCCTGGCGGAGGCCGCCAAGCTTTTCGGCACGAAGACGAAGGTCGCCACCGTCAACGCGGCCCTCCAGGACGCCGTCAACCGGCGCAAGCGGGAGGCATTCTTCACCCGGCTCGCCGAGGGGCGCCTGCCGGACCTGACGGGTCCCGTCGAGCAGTCCGACGCCCCGCTCGTACCCGCAGAGCCCCCCGCTCCGGCCGTGCGGGACAAGGCGGCATGAGCACTCGATTCCTCATCGACAAGTCCGCACTCGCCCGCTACCCCAAGCCGGCGGTCCGGAAAGTGCTCGACCCCCTGCACAATGCGGGCCTCCTGGCTCTGTGTGGCGCCATCGAGCTGGAAGTGATCCACAGCGCCCGGGGGCGGGCCGAGGCCCAGGAGATCCGCGAGGAGCTCCGCGGTTTCGACTGGCTCCCCACCTACGACGAGGCGTGGGACCGGGCCGTCGATGTTCAGGCCCTGCTCATCGAGGCGGGGACGTGGAGGGCGCTGTCCGTCCCAGACCTGATCATCGCGGCGACCGCCGAGCTGCACGAAGCCACCGTGCTCCACTACGACGGCGACTACGACATGATCGCCAAGGTCACCGGCCAGCCGACGCGATGGGTCGTTCCGCCGGGCACGGCGGACTGACTTCCCGGGCACGCTGCGATCAGGACCCGCCGGGGCGGTGGACCTTGCACGGTGCCGTGCCGTCGGGGCATGCTTCGCGGGGGCGGAGCGGGAGGGATCATGGCGGTGGACAAGCGGACCGTGGTGACGGCTGTGCTGTGCGCGGTGGCCGCGCTCGGGGCCTCCGCGGCGGTGGCCGAGCTGGTGCCGCCGCCCGACGGGGCCGAGGCTCCCGTACGGGCCAAGTCGGCGACGCCGTCCGGCTCGGCGACCGGGCCCGCGCGCTCGCAGGCCTCCAAGCCCCAGCTCGCGACGCCCCCGCCGGCGACCCCCAAGCCCGGCGGGCCCGCCGCCTTCACCGGCGCCGTGTTCACCGGCGGCCTGGACGGCGACCACTTCTGCACCGCCACCGTCGTCCGCAGCCCCGGCAAGAACCTCCTCATCACCGCCGGCCACTGCCTCCTCGAGGGTGAGCAGGGCGGCGAGGACACCGCCGTCTTCGCGCCCGCGTACGCCAACGGCTTCGCCCCGTACGGGACGTGGAAGATAGAGCGGGTCTACGAGGACGAGCGCTGGGCCGACGGCACCGACGACGACTACGACCTCGCCTTCGCCCGCCTCGCCCCCGACGACAAGGGCCGCAACATCGAGGACGTCACCGGCGGCGCCCCCCTGGACACCTCCGGCCGCGCCGGCGAGGAGGTCACGGTGACGGGCTACCCCGCCGACCGCAAGGTCCCCCGCACCTGCACGGCCGTCGCCACCCGCCTCAGCCCGACGGAGCAGCAGTTCGACTGCGCCGACTTCCCGGGCGGCACCAGCGGCAGCGCCTGGATCGGCCGCGACGGGAAGATCATCGGGATCCTGACCGGCGGGGACACGGACGACGTCTCCACGAGCACGGTCCTCGGCGACTACGCGGCGAAGCTCTACGCGAAGGCCACCGCCGGACACTGACCCGCCCTCGGCGGCGGCCGCCGCCGGGAGGGGTGATTTCCAGCCGATTCGCGTGCACCGCACCGGCCCGCGCGAGTTCGTCCACGCCCTCCCGGCCGACTACGCGTACGGCAAACCGCAGGAGTAGCCGGCCGGCGGCGCGCCTCAGCGGCCCAGTGCCCCGCGCAGGGTCAGGCCGTGGTGGCGGTGGAGGCGGTAGATCTCCAGGCACGACAGGGCCGTCACCGTGAGGGGTGCGCCCAGTACGAAGACGGCCCGGGCGGCCGGCGGGACCTGCGCGTAGGCGCCCGTGGCGAAGTCCACCACGGCCATCTCCCACACCAGCAGGGTGGCGAGGGCGGGCGGGAGCAGCTCGTGGATGTCGGCGGTGCGGAAGACGTGGACGAGGGACAGCCCGATGCCGTAGAGGGCGAAGCCGAGCGACCACAGGCACATCAGCCCCAGGACGATCTTCCCCGGGAGCCCGATCGCGTCGCGCAGCCCCTGCGTCTCCGCGGACACGGCGAGCGGGAAGGTGGCCATGGAGGCCATCAGGGCCAGCACGGCCCCGAGGGAGCGCAGGGCCCGCCTCAGGTAGGCGCGCCGCACGGTGCCGCGGGCGACGGCGACGAAGACGCCCACCACGAGGGGGAGGGTGCAGGCCAGGACGAGCGTGCTGTTCCAGCTCTGGTCGAGGCGGTCACTGGCCACCGCCTCGGCGCCGTCCGTCGGATCGGTGACGGCGGAGTACGTCATCGTCAGCGCGAGCCACGCGGCGAACCCGAGCCCGGTCCGCCACAGTTGGAGCTTGCGCACCGTGGGGTCGGTGATGACGCCGGGGCGCGAGGGGCGGAACACGTGCTGGGCGGTGTGGAAGGGGTTGAACACGAACCGGGCGATCCGCTGACCCCGCGTCGGCGGCGGGGGCGGTGGCGGAGGCGCCATCGCGTACGGGTTCGGGTACCCCTGCGGGGGCACGGGCGGGACGCCCGGTGCCTGTGCGGGGACGTACGGGGGCTGCGGCGGGCCGCCGTACGGGCTGGGCGGGCCGCCGTACGGGCCGGGTGGTCCGCCGGGCGGGCCGCCGTACGGGCCGGGGGGCCCTGCGTAGGGGTTCGGGTGTTCGTCACCCGTGTGCATGCTCACGCCGTCTCCCCGTGGTGCCTAGCCGGTCGGCCTCCCGCAGGGTAGCGGCGCGGGCGGCCGGCCGTCAGCCCCGCCCACCCGGCAGGGCCTAGGCGAGCAGCCCCAGATGGACCGGCTCGGCCGGGGCCTCGGCGAGGAGGTCCGCCAGCCGTGGGGGCCAGAGGGGTTCGCCGAGGGTGGCGAGGCGCTGCTGGGGGAGCCACTGCCAGTGGATGCCGGGTGATTCGAGCCGCGGCTCGCGCTGGGGGCCGGTGGTGACGTAGATGTGCTCGTGCTGGCGGACCGGGATGCCCTGGTGGGTGAAGTCGTGCTCCCAGGTGCACAGCAGCCGCTGCGGCTCCAGGTCGGTCCAGCCGGTCTCCTCGCGCAACTCCCGCCGCACGCACTCCTCGGGGCTCTCGCCCGGGTCGATCCCGCCGCCCGGGGGCAGCCAGTGGATGCCGACTTCGATGTTGTTCTCGCGGAACAGGAACACCGATCCGCTGGGGGAGAGGACGACAATGCGCGCTGCCTGACGAGGAGTTCTCATCGGTTCAGGGTACGTCCGGGCCACCGCGCGGCGGGAGGGGTCGGCGGCCCGGCCGCCGGGCCCGTTCCCGCCGTGCGGCCGCGGTCAGATGGTGACGCAGATGCCGTCCTCGATGGTGCGGCCGTCGCGCTCCAGGCCGCCGCAGACGAGCTTGGAGCCCGCCTGCTCGTACCCGACGCCCCAGCGGTGGGAGGCGGCGTTGACCTTGTTCGAGTGGAAGTCCCCCCAGTAGGAGCGCAGGACACCGGGGAGGCCGTCCTTGGTCTGGACGGTGATGTCCTGCACGAAGCGGTTGTGGTGCGCGGTCATGACGCAGATGTACTTGCCGCACTGGCTGTCCACCTGCGCGTTGGCGGGCGACGCCGCGGCGAGGGCGAGGCCGAGGGCGGCGAGCAGGGTCGCGGACTTCCGCATGACAGATCCTCCTGGGTCGGGTCGGCCGCACCCCCGTGCGGCCGGCCCGACCAGTAGAGCGTCCCGCCGCCTCCGAAAGGTGGCTGTTGCGGTCATTTCCCCTGATCAGGTGGCCTTTGTGGTCTGATCATGCGACCGGCGCGCCAGCCGTACCGTTTCTGCGCGACGGGTGCGCGGATCTACGCCGCCTGCAGCGCCAGCGTCGGGGAGAGGCGGGCCGCGCGGACCGCCGGGTAGAGGCCCGCCACGGTGCCGATGGCCAGGGTGGACGCGAAGCCGCCCGTGACCGCCCACAGGGGGACCACCCAGGGGAGGTCGCCGGCCCGGGCGTAGATCCCGGTCGCGGCCCCGCCGAGCGCGATGCCCGCCAGGCCCCCGAGCCCGGACAGCAGCAGCGACTCGGTGACGAACTGGATCCGGATCTGCCCCTTGGTGGCGCCGAGCGAGCGGCGCAGGCCGATCTCGTGGCGGCGTTCCAGCACCGAGATGATCATGGTGTTGGCGACGCCGACCCCGCCCACCAGGAGGGCGATCCCGCCCAGCCCGAGCAGGAGGGTGCTGAAGGCGCCCTCGGTGGCCGCCTTCGCCTGGAGCGCCGCCGACGGATCCGTCACCGAAACCGCGCTCGGGGTCCGGGGGTTGGCGCTCCGGGCCATGAGCGCGCGTACGTCCGCCACCCGGTCGTCCGCCGAGCGTTCGTAGACCGCCGTCGGGTGGCCGTCGAAGCCCAGCAGCCCGGTCGCCGCCTCCCAGCCGATCAGGGCCGAACGTTCGATCTCCGGGGCGAGGGGGACGGGCTCCAGGATGCCGACGACCGTGAAGTAGCGTCCGCCGATGAAGACCTGCTGCCCCGGCCGTGTGATGCCGAGGCGCTGCGCGGAGACGTGCCCGAGCACCACCGAGGGGTAACGGCCGTTGGCGGCGTTCAGCCAGGTGCCGCTGCGCACGCCGGCGCGGAGCGTGCCGAGGAGGTCGTCCTTGACGGCCTTGAGGGTGATGCCGCCGGTTTCGGTGGAGGGGATGTTCTCCGACCGGCGGACGGACTGCGCCACGTCTCCCGTCGTGCCGACCGACTCGACCCCGTCGATCCGGGAGATCATGCCGGGGGCCTCCGGGGGGAGTTTGGTGTCCTGCCCCGAGAACATCGACTGGCCGGGTGTGGCCACCAGCATGTTCGTGCCGAGCTTGTCGAGCTCCCGCAGGAGCTTGGCCTGGCTGGACGAGGAGATCCCGACCACCGCGATCATCGTCGCGATGCCGATCGCGATCCCGAGCGCGGAGAGGAAGACCCGCATGGGCCGCGACCGCAGCCCGGCCGAACCGGCGTGCAGGACGTCGCGGGGGGACAGCCGAGGCGGCCGCAACTTCGCCCGGCCCCGCGTCCGGGCGCCCGCGTCGGAGCCCGCGCTGGTTCCCGTACCGCCGCCCGCGGCGTCACGCGTGCCGCGGCCGCCGCTCACGCCGCCTCCGTTCCAGGGGCGTTCCACGCGTCCGCCACGATTTCGCCGTCGCGGATGCGGACCTGGCGGGGGAGGCGCGCGGCGATCTCGGTGTCGTGGGTGATCACGGCGATGGTGGCCCCGTCCTCGTTCAGTTCGTGCAGCAGCTCCATCACCGACCTGCCCGACGCCGTGTCCAGGGCCCCCGTCGGCTCGTCGGCCAGCAGCAGGTCCGGTTCGCCCGCCACCGCCCGGGCGATGGCCACCCGCTGCTTCTGTCCGCCCGACAGCTCGTGCGGCCGGTGGTCCATGCGGTCGCCGAGGCCGACCCGCTCCAGGGCCCGCTCCGCCCGGCGCCCCCGCTCGGCGCGCGGCAGCCCGGAGTACAGCAGCCCCTCGGCGACGTTCGCCCGGGCGCTGAGGCCCGGCACCAGGTGGAAGGACTGGAAGACGAAGCCGACGTGCCGCGAGCGCAGCGCCGACAGCGCGCGGTCGGACAGGGCCGCCACGTCGTGCCCCGCGATGGCGACGCGGCCCGCGCTCGGCCGGTCCAGGGTGCCGACGATGTGCAGCAGGGTGGACTTGCCGGAGCCCGACGGGCCGACGATGGCGAGGAGTTCCCCCCTCAGCACCGTGAGGTCGACCCCGCGCAGGGCCGCGACCCCGCCGGGGTACTCCTTGGTGACCCCGGTCAGCTCCACGACCGGGCGGCTGTGCTCCCTCATATCTTCGGCACCCCCACCCGCATGCCGTCCTTCAGGTCGCCGCCGGTCACCTCGACCCGGCCGTTGCCGAACATGCCCAGCTCCACCCGTACGTCGCGGGCCCGGCCGTTCTCGACGACCTGGACGCCGAAGCCGCCGCCGGGCAGCGCCAGCAGCGCGTTCACCGGGACGGACAGCACGCCGGTGCGGGTCTCGCCGGTCAGCGACACCGACACCGGGGACTGGTCCGGGCCCTTGACGTCGCCCGGGCGGTCGAAGACGACGCCGACCTCGACCTTGGCCTTCTTGTCACCGCCCCCGCCGCCGCTCCCGGAGCCCCCGCCGGAGCCGCCGTTCTGGTCGTCCGTACCGGCCGTGCCGCCCACCGCGTCGATCTTTCCCGTCGCGCCGGTGCCGTCCGGGAGCCGGACCGTCACCTGGTCGCCGGTCTTCGCCGCGCCCGCCTTCGCCGCCTCCAGCTGGAAGCGGACGATCCGCTCGGTGCCGGTCACCGTGAGCACCGGCTTCCCGGGCCCCGGCTCGTCGCCGAGCGCCGAGTCGCTCCGCTTCACCCGCTGCGGCCCGGACGCGAAGGCGATGTCCTCCTTGGCGACCTCGCCCGTCTCCGGCGCCTTGTGCGCCTTCTGCCAGCGCTTCACCGCCGCCGTCGTACCCGCCGTGAAGGTGCCGTCCTCCGCGTCCAGGCCCGTCCCGAAGCCGAGGGCCACCAGGTTCCGCTTGAGCTGTTTGACGTCCTCGCCCTTGTCGCCCGCCTTCAGCGGCCGGTACATCGGCGTGGCCCCGTACATCAGCCGCACCGGCTTCCCGTTGATCTCGTAGAGCCTGCCGTCCCGCTCGACCGCCGAGCCCTCCGCGGCCACCCAGGTCAGCACCCCCGGGCCCGGCGCGCTCAGCTTGCGCTCCTGCGCGTAGCCGAGGGTGCCGTCCACCTGTATCCCGGAACTGAGGTCGCCGCGCCGGACCGGAGCCGTCTCCGGGGGCAGGCCGTCGCCGCGCTGCTGGCGCCCGCCGTCCTGCGCGGGCCGGTCGAGGACGGCGTAGCCGCCGCCCGACACGGCCAGGACCACGGCCAGGGAACCCAGCAGCCATGCGCCGCGCCGGGCCATCAGGCCGCTTCGCACTTCTTCTGGGCCTCCTCGAAGGCCTTCTCCTGCCCCTTGGGGACCTCGATGCCGCTCTTCATGCCGCCGCCGTACTCGGGGTCCTTGAGGTCCACGCCGTTCTTGCGCATGCACTGCACCCAGCGCAGTTCCTTGTCCTTCTCCTCCTGCGTCGGCTCCTTCCCGGAGCCGGGACCCTGCATCCCGCAGGCCTTCATGGCCTCCTCCATCTTCTGCGGGTCCGAGCCGCTGCCGACGGTCATGCCGCGCGGGTCCTGGCCGGGCTCGGGGTCGGGGGCGTCGATGCCGTGGTCGCGCAGGCACTTGCGCATCTTCAGCGCGTTGTCGGCGTCGGCGCCCCCGTTGCCCGAGCCGCCGCTGCCGCCGCCCGCCGAGTCGCTCCCGCCGTCCTTCTTGTCCGACGCGCCGCCGTTCGTGCAGGCGGTGACGAAGAGGGTCAGGCCGGTGAGGACCGCGGCCGTGCTCATGGTCAGGGATCGCTTCATGGGCCCGAGCGTGCGGGAAAGCCGGGTTTCGCTTCCCTCTCGCAGGACGCTTACAACGGCGAAATGCGCTCCTCCTGTAGAGAGGGAGGATGCGCGTACTGGTGGTGGAGGACGAGGGATTCCTCCGGGAGATGATCGCCGAGGGGCTGCGCCGCGACGCGCTGGCCGTCGACGAGGCGGGCGACGGCCTGGAGGCGCTGCGCCGCCTGCGCCTGGGCGAGTACGACGTCCTCGTCCTCGACCGGGACCTGCCCGGGCTGCACGGCGACGAGGTCTGCCGCCAGGTGGTGCGCGAGCGGCTGCTGACCCGCGTGCTGATGCTGACCGCCTCCGGGACCGTACGGGACCGGGTGGAGGGCCTCGGCCTCGGCGCCGACGACTACCTCACCAAGCCCTTCGCCTACGACGAGCTCCTCGCGCGCGTGCTGGCGCTGGGCCGGCGCACCCGCCCGGCGCTGCCGCCCGTCCTGGAACGCGCCGGGCTCGCCCTCGACACCGCGCGCCGCTCCGCCGCCCGCGACGGGCACCGGCTCGCGCTCTCGCGCAAGGAGTTCGCGGTGCTGGAGGCGCTGCTGCGGGCCGAGGGGGCGGTGCTGAGCAGCGACGACCTGATCGAGCAGGTGTGGGAGCAGGACACCGGCTACAGCACCAACGCGGTACGGGTCACCCTCAGCAAGCTCCGCGCGAAGCTGGGCGAGCCCCCGCTGATCGAGACGGTGCCGGGGGCGGGCTACCGCATCGCGGCGGGTTCCTGCGGCGCCGGCCGTTCCCCGCAGAGCACCGGTCCGCGATGAGAGCGGTGCTCCGCTCCGAGCGCGCCCGGCTCACCGCGCTGTACGGCACGCTGCTGCTCCTCGCGGGCGGCGGCCTCGTCGCGCTGGTCAACGTACTGCTGCGCAAGGGCCTGTACTCCCGCATCAGCTGGGCCGTCACCACCGTCATGCCCGGCGGAGTCCCCGCCGAGGGGACCGGCGACCCCGTCCCCGGCCAGAAGGTCTTCGAACCCGCCCAGAAGCTGCCGCCCGGCACCGCGCCCACCCCCGAGCAGATCGAGCAGTGGCGCGTCACCCGGAACCTGTCCACCGCCGCCGCCCGGGCGGCCCTGCACGAGCTCACCCTCGTCTCCCTCATCGCCCTGGCCCTCTTCGCCGTACTCTCCGCCTGGCTCGCCTGGTGGATGGCGGGCCGCGTCCTGCGCCCCGTCGCCGTGATCACCGAGACGGCCCGCCGGCTGTCCGGGGCGAACCTGCACGAGCGGATCGCCCTCCAGGCGCCGCCCGGCGAGCTCAAGCGGCTCGCCGACACCTTCGACGGGATGCTCGACCGGATGGAGGACCTGGTCGGGGCGCAGCGCCGGTTCGCGGCCAACGCCGCCCACGAGCTGCGCACCCCGCTGGCCGTGCAGCGGGCCGCCGCCGAGATCGGGCTGGCCGGGGAGCCGGAGCCGGCGAAGGTGGCGCGGATCCGGGAGCGGCTCATCGCGGTGGCCGACTCCAGCGAACACCTCGTGGAGTCGCTGCTGCTGCTCGCCGTCTCCGAGGAGGGGCTGGAGTCGGCCCGGCCCGTGGACCTGGCGGCGCTGGCCGAGGCGGAGCTGTCGGCGGCGGAGGCGGCGGAGGCGGACGCCGCCGGGCTGTCCGTCGTACGGGACCTCGCGCCGCTGACGGTGAGCGGCGACGGGACCCTGCTCGGCCACCTGGTGCGCAACCTGCTCGCCAACGCGGTGCGCCACAACCGCGCGGGCGGCCGGCTGCGCGTGTCGACCTCCGCGGACGGGCTGCTGACGGTGTCCAACACCGGCCCGCTGATAGACCCGGAGGAGGTGCCGGGGCTGCTGGAGCCGTTCCGCCGCCGCGCGGAACGCCGCCACACGGCGGGCGAGGGGGCGGGCCTGGGCCTCTCGATCGTCGCCTCCATCGCCCGCGCCCACGCCGCGCACCTCCAGGCCGAAGCCAACCCGTCCCCGGACGGCGGCCTGACGATCCGGGTCCGCTTCCCGGCGGAACCCCGGGCCTGAGTTCGGCGGGAACGAAGATCGGCTCCTGTACGGTCGGAGCAATGAGCAAGCACGCCCGAGCCCGATCCCGTTCCCGGGGCCGCACCCGTACGCGCTCCCGCTCCGCCGCCCGCCGGCCGAGGGCGCTGACCGTCGCGGCCACCGTCGGCCTGCTGGCCTTCGGCGCCGGCTGGGTGCACGCGCTGCACGAGCAGCCGGGCGCGCCCGTCCCGCCGGCCCGCGCCGACGCCCGCCCGCAGACCAAGGACCGGGCCGCCCGCGACGCCCACCGCCCGGACCCCCGCCAGGGCCTGCCCGTCACCCTCAGCGACGCGTCCCGCGCCCGGATCCCCGCGGAGGCGCGCCAGCTGGTGCTGGTCACCGGCAAGGCGCCGGACTCCTCGGAGTCCACCGTCACGCTCTACACCCGGCCCGCAACGGGCGCCGACTGGGCCCCCGCCGGGCAGTGGCCGGCCCGCAACGGCGCCAAGGGCTGGTCCACCGAGCGCGCGTACGGGGACCTGACCTCCCCACAGGGCGTGTTCTCCCTCACCGACGCGGGCGGCCTGCTGCCCGCCCCGCCCGGCACGAAGTTCCCGTACGACCGGGACGCGGCCTTCGTGGCAACGGGCCTCGGCGTGAACGGGGAGTCCCTGGCCGGCTCCTTCGACTACGTCGTCGCGATCGACTACAACCGCAGGCAGGGCGTGTCCCCGCTCGACCCGGACAAGCCGGACGGCGAGCGCAAGGGCGGCAACATCTGGATCCACGTGGACCACGACGGCCCCTCCCAGGGCTGCGTGGGCATCCCGAAGGAGGCGATGAAGACGCTCCTGGAGACCCTGGACCCGGCGGCGCACCCGGTCATCGCGATGGGACCGCCCGGGTTCTGAGCAGCAGTCCGATGTACGCGAGGTCGAAGACCGAGCACAGCACGCCGAGCCCGAGGATGAACCCGGAGCGTTCCAGCACCCCGAAGAGCAGGGTCGGCGCGAGCGTCCCGAGCCATTTCGCGACGGCGATCAGCAGGGACTGTCCGCGCGGGCCGTTGCGGGCGGCGTACATGCCGATGAACAGGCCGGACATCAGCAGGTTCTGGAGGAACGCCGAGTAGCGGGTGGCGTCGTGCGTGCCGAAGTGGGCGAGGAAGAGCCACTGCACGGCGAACGCGGAGGCGAAGAGGAGTCCGCTCCAGGCCGCGAACAGCGGCCGGGTCACGAAGCCGGGCAGCCCGGCCCGCCCGTACCGCAGGTACGTCCAGATGATCACGGTGTCGGCCACGGCCCACACCACGTTGACCACCCCCTGCGCGGAGAACCCGCCGCGGAACTCGTTGACGGCGTACGTGGTCTCCCAGGCGAAGTTCAGCGCGAGCGCGGCCACCGGCATGGCGTACGTACGGTCCCGCAGCCCGACCCGGATCGCCTCCGCGTACACGACGGTCCAGGCGACTCCGCTGATGAGCGTGAGCATCAGTTCCACGGGCCGCACCCTAGGGGCTGCCCGCCCCGGCGCACAGCCCCCGGGAAGGGTTCGGGCGCGCGCCCACTGCACGGGGGACGCCCGTCGGCCGGTTGCACCGCACCCACCCCTTGCCTGACGGTCCGTCAGCTACGACGATGACCCGGCACGACGCATCGGCACGACGGACAGACAGTCGATCGGCAGACGAAGGCGAGGCGGGCCCGGCATGGCACGCGTGTTTCCGGAAGGCCGGCTGGCGTACGGGATGCAGCTCCCCGTCCAGTCGCAGAGCACCATCTACGCCGAACCCTGGGAGGCGTCGGCCGGCGCGGCCGACCTCGCCGAGGTGGCCCGCGCCGCCGACCGGGCCGGCTTCGGGTACCTGGCGACCTGCGACCACGTGGCGATCCCGCGCCGCCTCGCCGGTCCCATGAGCACCGTCTGGTACGACCCGGTCGCCACCCTGGCCTTCCTGGCCGGGATCACGGAGCGCGTCCGCCTGCTGAGCCACGTCGCGATCGTCGGCCTGCGCCATCCGCTGGTCACCGCCAAGCAGTACGCGACCCTCGACCACCTCAGCGGGGGCCGCCTGATCCTCGGGGTCGGCGCCGGTCACGTCCAGGAGGAGTTCGAGGCGCTCGGCGTGGACTTCGCGCGCCGCGGGGCGGTCCTCGACGAGAGCCTCGACGCCCTGCGCGCGGCCCTCGGGCCCGAGGAGTACCCGGAGTTCGAGGGGGAGCGGTTCTCCTTCAAGGACCTCGGCCAGCTGCCCCGGCCCGCCCAGGCGCGGATCCCCGTCTGGGTCGGCGGCTCCTCGCCCGCCGCCGTCCGCCGGGCCGCCGTGCGCGGCGACGGCTGGCTCCCGCAGGGCGACCCGCGCGACAAGCTCCCGGCGCAGATCGCCCGCCTGCGCGAGCTCCGCGAGGCGGCCGGGGTGGGCGGCCCCGTCGAGATCGGCGCCATCGCCGAGCCGCTCTACGTCGGCGAGCCCGGCTGGGACACCGGCCGCCGGACCCTCACCGGCAAGGCGGAGGTGCTCGCCGGGTCCCTGCGGGAGTACCGGGCGCTGGGCGTGGACCAGATCCAGGTCCGCTTCCGCAGCCGCGACCGCGGCGAGCTCACCGATCAGATCACCGCTTTCGGGGCCGAAGTGGCCCCCCTCCTCAACGACTGAAGGAAGGGCTGGCCATGGGCAAGCTGGACGGGCGCGTCGTCATCATCACCGGTGCGGCGCGCGGCCAGGGCGAGCAGGAGGCCCGCCTCTTCGCCGCCGAGGGCGCGAAGGTGCTGCTGGGCGACGTACTGGACGAGCAGGGCGCCGCCGTCGCGAAGGAGATAGGCGAGGACCGGGCGCGGTACGTACGGATGGACGTGAGCCGGGAGGAGGACTGGGCGGCCGCCGTCGCCGCCGCGAACGAGGCCTTCGGGCCGGTCAGCGGCCTGGTCAACAACGCGGGCATCCTGCGCTTCAACGAGCTGACCGCGACCCCGCTGGAGGAGTTCCGGCAGGTGATCGAGGTCAACCAGGTCGGGGCCTTCCTCGGGATCAAGACGGTCGCCCCCGAGATCGAGGCGGCGGGCGGCGGGACCATCGTGAACACCTCCTCGTACACGGGGCTGACGGGCATGGCGTACGTGGGCGCGTACGCGGCGACCAAGGCGGCGATCCTCGGGCTGACCCGGGTGGCGGCGCTGGAGCTGGCCGCGAAGAACATCCGGGTCAACGCCATGTGCCCGGGGGCGGTGGACACCCCGATGGCCAATCCCGGCCTGCTGGACCCGGCCGGGATGACGGACGAGGCCCGGGACGCGATGGCGGAGCTCTACAAGCGGGTGGTGCCGCTCGGGCGGGTGGGCCGGCCGGAGGAGATCGCACGCCTCGCACTGTTCCTGACCGGCGACGACTCCTCGTACATCACCGGTCAGCCGTTCGTCGTGGACGGCGGCTGGATGGCGGGGGTGAGCATCCTCTGAAGCTTTCTGACGCTCCGTCAGTTGTGCTTCGGCAGGGGTATTGACGGTCATGCCCGGCGGTGGAACAGTCGGACCCATCAAATCTGACGACATGTCAGAAACCTAAGGACGGTGAACCCCCTTGGAATTCGGGCTCTTCGTGCAGGGATACGTGCCTGAGGCGCGGTCCAAGGTCGACCCCGAGGCGGAGCACAAGGCGCTGCTGGAGGAGACCGAGTACGTCATCCAGGCCGACCAGTCCGGCTTCAAGTACGCCTGGGCCTCCGAGCACCACTTCCTGGAGGAGTACTCGCACCTCTCGGCGAACGAGGTCTTCCTGGGGTACCTCGCCGCCGCGACCGAGCGGATCCACCTCGGGTCGGGCATCTTCAACCCCCTCGCGCCGGTGAACCACCCGGTGAAGGTGGCCGAGAAGGTCACCATGCTCGACCACCTCTCCAAGGGCCGCTTCGAGTTCGGCACCGGACGCGGGGCGGGCAGCCACGAGATCCTCGGCTTCATGCCCGGCATCACGGACATGAACCACACCAAGGAGATCTGGGAGGAGACCATCGCGGAGTTCCCCAAGATGTTCCTCCAGGAGGAGTACGAGGGGTTCAAGGGCAAGCACTGGTCGCTGCCGCCGCGCAAGATCTTCCCCAAGCCGTACGGGAAGGCCCACCCGGCCATGTGGTACGCGGCGGGCTCGCCGTCCTCGTACGCGATGGCGGCGAAGAAGGGCCTGGGCGTCCTCGGCTTCAGCGTCCAGAAGGTCTCGGACATGGAGTGGGTCCTGGAGCAGTACAAGACGGCGATCCAGGAGGCCAAGGCCATCGGCGCCTTCGTCAACGACAACGTCATGGTCACCTCGACGGCGATCTGCGCCGAGACGCACGAGAAGGCGGTCGAGATCGCGGTCAACGCGAACATGAACCGCTTCCAGTCGCTGGTGTTCCGCTACCACGACACGTTCCCGCGGCCGGAGGCGATTCCGCAGTGGCCGGAGACCCTGCCGGAATACAACGCGGAGATCATCGAACTCCTCATCGCGGAGGAGCTCCTGATCTGCGGCGACCCGTCGGAAGTCCGCGCCCAGTGCAAGCGCTGGGAACAGGCGGGCGCGGACCAGCTGTCCTTCGGCCTGCCGACGGGTGTATCGCCCGAGGACACGATGACCACCATCAAGCTCATCGGCGAACACGTCATCCCGCACATCGACACCGACCCGGTGCACCGCACCACGCGCTTCCGCGAGGCTTCGGGAGCCTGAGGAACGGGGGCGGCGTCTTCCCGGACCGCCGCCCCGGCACCGGCCCCGACCGGGCGGCCTCCGGCCGGGGCCCACCTCCGTCCGCGCGGCCCCGCTGTCAGGGGCCCCGCCCCCGAACCCCCGCGCCTCAAACTCCCCCAGCTACCGCTGGGAGGTGCCCCCGGGCGGGGCTGGAAGAACCAGCCCCGCCGGCGTTTGAGGCGCGGCCACGGCGCCGCACCCGCGAGCGGCGCTCAGCCAAATCCAGCCCCGCCGGCGTTTGAGGCGCGGGGTCTGGGGCGGAGCCCCAGGGTACGGACCGCAACCGAACACCGGCAGAAGGGACGTCATGCTCGACCACCTCATCAAGGGCGCGACCGTCGTCGACGGCACCGGCGCCCCCGCGCGCGTGGCAGACATCGGCCTGCGCGACGGCCGGATCGCCGTCATCGCCGAGCCCGGCGCCGTCACAGAGGCGGCCCGCACGAGCGAGGACGCGGCCGGGCTCGTCCTGACCCCCGGTTTCATCGACCCCCACACCCACTACGACGCCCAGCTGTTCTGGGACCCGTACGCCACCCCCTCCATGAACCACGGCGTCACCACCGTCGCGGGCGGCAACTGCGGTTTCACCCTGGCCCCCCTCAACCCCGCCCGCCCCGAGGACGCCGACTACACGCGCCGCATGATGAGCAAGGTCGAGGGCATGGCCCTCGCCGCCCTGGAGGAGGGCGTCGACTGGACCTGGTCCACCTTCGGCGAGTACCTCGACGCCCTCGAAGGGCGGATCGCCGTCAACGCCGGTTTCATGGTCGGCCACTGCGCCCTGCGCCGCCACGTCATGGGCGAGGCGGCGGTCGGCGGCCAGCCCACCGAGCAGCAGCTGCGGCAGATGCTCGACCTCTTCCACGAGGCCATGGACGCCGGCGCCTGGGGCCTGTCGACCACCCAGTCCTCCACCCACTCCGACGGCGCCGGCGCCCCCGTCGCCTCCCGCCACGCCCGCCCCGCCGAACTCCTCGCGCTCTCCAAGGCCGTCTCCGAACACGAGGGCACCCAGCTCGAAGCGATCGTCGCCGGCTGCCTCGACCAGTTCTCCGACGCCGAGATCGACCTCTTCGTCGAGATGAGCGCCGCCGCCGGCCGCCCCCTGAACTGGAACGTCCTCACCATCGACGCCTCCGTCCCCGAACGCGTCCCGCGCCAGCTGATCCCCAGCGAGCGCGCCCGCGCCGCCGGCGGCCGGATCGTCGCCCTGACGATGCCGATCCTCACCCCCATGAACATGTCCCTCGGCACCTTCTGCGCCCTCAACCTCATCCCCGGCTGGGGCGAGGTCCTCGCGCTCCCCGTCCCCGAGCGGATCGACAAGCTCCGCGACCCGGACGTCCGCGCCGAGATGCTGCGCCGCGCCGACAGCAAGGAGGCCGGGGTGTTCCGCCGCCTCGCCACCTTCGGGCGCTACGTCATCGGGGACACGTACAGCAAGGAGAACGAGGGCCTCTCGGGCCGCGTCGTCAACGACATAGCCGCCGAACGCGGCCAGGACGCCTTCCACTGCCTGGTGGAGATCTGCGCCAACGACGACCTGCGCACCGTGCTCTGGCCCATGCCCACCGACAACGACCCGGCCAGCTGGGCCCTGCGCGCCGAGACCTGGCGGCACGAGGACGTCATGCTGGGCGGTTCGGACGCCGGCGCGCACCTGGACCGGATGTGCGGGGCCCCGTACACGACCCGCTTCCTCGGCGACTGCCTGCGCGGCCGCAAGCTGGTCCCCCTGGAGCGGGCCGTGAAGATGCTGACCGACGACCCGGCGCAGCTGTTCGGGCTGCGCGAGCGCGGCCGGATCGCCGAGGGCTTCCACGCGGACCTGGTCCTCTTCGACCCGGACCGGATCGAGGCGGGCCCGGCGACCCTGGTCCACGACCTGCCCGGGGACAGCCCGCGCCTGGACGCCCGCGCCATCGGGATCGTCTCGGTACGGGTCAACGGCGTGGAGACCATCCGCGACGACGAGGTGACGGGCGCGATCCCGGGGATCGTGCTCCGTTCGGGCCGGGACACGAGGACGGTGAGCACCCGATGAGCGGCGACTACCCGATGAACCCCGACACCCCCCAGAAGCTCTACATCGGCGGCGAGTGGGCCGAGCCCGCCGGAGGCCACTACGACGTGATCAACCCGGCGGACGAATCCGTCGTCGGCCTCGCCCCCGAGGCCTCCCGCGCCCAGGTCGAGGAGGCGGCCCGCGCCGCCGCCGAGGCCTTCGGCACCTGGTCCCGTACGAAGCCGGAGGCGCGCGCCGCGATCCTGGACCGGGCCGCCGACATCATGCAGCGGGAGTTCGAACCGTGGGCGGCGCTCGCGCGCGCCGAGACGGGCGCCCCGACGGGGATCGCGCGCGGGATGCAGGTGGGCGTCGGGGTGTCCCGCTTCCGGCGGTACGCGCGGGGCGCGCTGGAGCCGGTCGAGCGCGGGCTGCCCCCGCAGGTCACCGAGGCCGGGCCGATGGGGAAGGCGAGCGTGCTGGGCGCGCTGGAGGTGCGCCAGCCGGTCGGGGTGGTCACCTGCATCACCTCGTACAACAACCCGTGGGCGAATCCGGCGGGCAAGGTGGCCCCGGCCCTGGCCATGGGGAACACGGTGGTGGTCAAGCCGGCCCCGCAGGATCCGCTGTCGGTGTTCAGGATGGCCGAGGCCCTGCACGAGGCGGGCGTCCCGGCCGGGGTGGTGAACGTGGTCTCGGGGGCCTCGGTGGAGGTCGGCGAGGCCGCGGTGGACTCCCCGTACGTGGACATGGTGTCCTTCACCGGCTCCACGGGCGTCGGGCAGCGCATCGCCGAGGTGTGCGGCCGGAGCATGAAGCGGCAGCTGATGGAGCTCGGCGGCAAGGGCGCGGCGGTGGTCCTGGAGGACGCCGACCTCGACGCGGCGGTGATGGGCATCGGCACGACCTTCTCCTTCTACTCCGGCCAGATCTGCACCGCCCCGACGCGGGTGATCGTGCACCGTTCGGTGTACGCGGAGCTGGTGGAGAAGCTGACCGGCTACCTGGCCTTCATGAAGGTGGGCGATCCGGGGGAGAGGGGCACGGTGGTCGGCCCGGTGATCTCGGCGGCGCACCGGGACCGCGTGGAGTCGTACGTGGAGCTGGGGCGCAAGGAGGGGGCGCGGATCGCGTACGGCGGGGAGCGTCCGGTGGTCGGGGACGGCCGCGGCTTCTACGTGGCGCCGACGCTGCTGGTGGACTGCACCAGCGACATGCGCGTGGTCCGGGAGGAGATCTTCGGCCCGGTGGTCGTGGTCGTCCCCTTCGACGGGGATGAGGAAGAAGCCGTCCGGCTGGCCAACGACAGCGACTTCGGGCTGCTGAGTTACGTCTGGTCGGGGGACGCTGCCCGCGCTTTCCGTGTCGCGCGGCGGCTGAGGGCCGGCGGGGTCGGGGTGAACACGATCGGCCGGAACATGGAGGCGCCGTTCGGCGGCTTCAAGCGGAGCGGTGTGGGGCGGGACGTGGGCTCGTACGCGCTGCACGCGTACAGCGAGACGCAGTCGATCGTCTGGACGTCGTGAGACGGGGGTCACACGGGAAAGTTGAAAGTGCCCCAAAAGGGGCAGTGCTGCGGTTTCCGCATTCCGGAACACGATGTCCGCCCCCTGTCGTCCAGGGGGCGGGCGCGGACGTGAACCTTGAATTACATGCCGATGAACGGCTGCGGACTCGGGATTCCAAGGTGTTCCCGGCGGTAGTGGCTCGGACTCAATCCCTCCGGATATGGAAAACGCAGCCTCTAACGTCCTGACCCATGACACAGCTGGACGTTCGGCCTCGGGTCGGAGACACGGTGAACGGCGTCGCCGGCGGCGAGGGCGGCGACGGCGACGTGCGCGGCAAGGGCCTCGGCAAGGGGTCCGTCGGCCTGGTGGGCAGCGCCGTCATCGGCATCTCCACCGTCGCCCCCGTCTACTGCCTGACCTCGACCCTCGGCTCCACCGCCGGCGAGGTCGGCGTCCACATGCCGGCCGTCTTCCTGGCCGGCTTCCTCCCGATGCTCCTGGTGGCCTTCGCCTACCGCGAGCTCAACAAGGCCGTGCCGGACTGCGGCACCTCCTTCACCTGGACCGTCAAGGCCTTCGGCCCGCGGATCGGCTGGATGTGCGGCTGGGGCCTGGTGATCGCCACGATCATCGTGCTGTCCAACCTGGCCGGGGTCGCCACGTCCTACTTCTGGCTGCTCGCGGGCGAGATCACGAACAATCCGTCGATCGCCGCCCTGGACGAAAACAAACTCGTCCACATCGCCACCTGTCTCACCCTGATCGCCGTCGCCACCGCCATCAGCTACCGCGGCATGACCGCCACCAAGGGCGTCCAGTACACCCTCGTCGGCCTCCAGCTCGCGGTCCTCGGCCTCTTCGTCGCGATGGCCCTCCAGAAGGCCTCCGCCGGCACCTTCGACACCGGCCTGGACTTCTCCTGGGAGTGGATGAACCCCTTCGCGGTCGGCTCCATGGGCTCCTTCACCGCCGGGCTCTCCCTCTCGATCTTCATGTACTGGGGCTGGGACGCCTGCCTGGCCACCAACGAGGAGACCACCGGCTCCGCCAAGACCCCCGGCCGGGCCTCGCTCATCGCGATGGTCGTCCTGGTCGGCTCGTACCTGGCCACCGGCATCGCCGCCCAGATGGCCGTCGGCTCCGGCACCTCCGGCCTCGGCCTCGGCAACCCGGAGACCTCCGGCAACGTCTTCGCCGCCCTCGCCGGCCCGGTCATGGGCCCGATGCTCGGCATCCTGCTCTTCGTCGCCGTCCTCGCCTCGGCCACCGCCTCCCTGCAGACCACCTTCATCCCGGTGGCCCGCACGGTCCTGGCCATGTCCACGTACGAGGCCCTGCCCGCCTCCTACGCCCGGGTCCACCCGAAGTTCAAGACCCCGGGCCGCGCCACCGTCATGGCGGGCGTCGCGACCGGCGCGTTCTACACGGTGATGACCCTGGTCAGCGAGAACGTCCTGACCGACACGATCTTCGCGCTCGGCCTGATGATCTGCTTCTACTACTCGCTCACGGCCTTCGCCTGCGCCTGGTACTTCCGCGGCGACCTGCGCCGCTCCGCCCGGGACCTGTTCTTCAAGGGCGTCTTCCCGGTCCTGGGCGGCCTGCTCCTCGCCGCGGTCTTCTTCAAGACCCTGACCGACGCCTGGGACCCCTCCTACGGCTCCGGCTCCACCATCCCCGGCCTCGGCGTGGGCAGCGTCTTCGTCATCGGCGTCGGCCTCCTGGCCCTCGGCCTGGTCATCATGTTCGTCACGGAACGCCGCAGCCCGGCCTTCTTCCGCGGCGAAATCCTGACGAAGTCCACCCCGGCCCTGGTCGTCGAGGACTGACCCGGGGGGTAACCCGACGCGTGGCGGGGTCGTTGGACCCGGCATGACTGCCATGAAGCGCACCCTTGCCGCCCTGCTGCTGTCCGGTGGCGCCGCACTCGTCCTCACGCCCGCCGTCGCGCACGCCGCCGGAGGGGACGGGCCCTCGGTGGCGCCGATCGCCAAGCGCGTCGGCGACATCGCCGGCCACCCCGGGCAGGCCGTGAAGGACACCAAGACCGCCGTCGGCGTGACCGCCCAGGCGGCGGGCAGCGCCTCCGGCTCCTCCCTCACGGGCGCCGGGACCGCGCTGGGCGCCGGACTCCCCAAGGCCCCGAAGGTCGGCTGACCCCAGCCGGCGGGCCGGCCCGACCGCCACCCGCCGCCGGCTCAGCCCCAGGTGCGGGAGCAGAGCACGAGCCGGTAGCCGTCGGGGTCGGCGACGGTGACGCCGAACTCGTCCCAGTACGGGTTGTGGGAGCTCACGCGGGTCCCGCCGCAGTCCACGAGCCGCCGTACGAGGGCCTCGTCGGGGGCCTGGCCGAGGTAGACCACGAACAGGTCGTCCACGGTGGGGGTGGGCGCGAGCGGCTTCTCCGGGTCCCGGGTCAGCTCGAAGTGCCACCCGCCTCCCGCCGGGCCGACCATCACGAGGTCGTGCTCCCCGGGCACGTGCCCGGGGGTCCGCCACAGGACGTCCAGCCCGAGCCCCTCCACGTAGAACCGCTCGGCGGCCTCCAGGTCGAACGAGGGCCGCGCGACCCGGACATGGGTGTGTGCATCGATCATGCGGGGAGATTACGACTCGGGTCCGGGACGGGTCGGGTCGGGGGGCCCGCCGGAGAGGCGCGGGCCCCGCCCCCGCCGCCCCTTGCGCCCCTAGCGCCCCTTGCGCTCGTGCGTGGCCGTGCGGATCGTCTCCGTCGCCTCGCGGAAGGCCGGGGCCGCCCGTCGGAAGTAGTCGAACAGCAGGTCCCGCTGCTCCGGCGTGTACTCGGCCAGCACCTCCGCGATCCGCCTCCGCGCCGGCCCCACGGCGGCCTCCACCCCCGCCAGCGCGTCCGGCACGGCCTCGACCACGACCTTGCGCCGGTCGGCCGGGTCGGCGGTGCGGCGTACGTACCCGGCGCGCTCCAGCCGGTCGATCAGCCGCGTCGTGGCGCCCGTCGTCAGCCCCGTACCGGCCGCCAGCTCGCCGGAGGTCAGGCCGCCGGCGAGGGTGATCCGGCTGAGCGCGTACCACTCGGACGCCTGGAGGCCCGCCGCCTCCGCGCCCGCCATGCCGTGCAGCCCGACCGCGTCGACGTACTCCCGGAAGACCGCCCGCTGTTCGTCCCGTTCCGTCATCGCAGACCCGTCCCTCTCCCCTTGCCTATTATCTGCACGTGTGCAGATAATGCATGCGTGCAGTTATTGCACCAGTCTAACCAATCCGACCGAGAGGTACCGCCATGAACAAGAAGACCGTCAAGCGCGCCGCCCTCGTCGCCGCCGCCGTCCTCGCCCTCGGCGCGGGCGCCGCCTACCTCTACCTCGACACCACCTCCGGTGTCCGCCGCACGGGCGCCGAAAGCTGCGCCGACGTCATCCCGGCCGGCGCCGACCGCCGCGACGGCGAAGCCGTCTGCGCCACCCTCGACGCCCTCACCGCCGCCTGGGGGGCCGGGGACGCGGACGCGTACGGCCGCCAGTTCACCGAGAACGCCACCTACACCACCTACGTCGGCACCCACTACGAGGGCCGCGCCGACATCGCCGAAGGCCACCGCGCCCTCTTCGGGGACTTCGTCAAGGGCACCAAGCTCGCCGCCAGTTACCTGGACATGCGCTTCCTCGGCAAGGACGTCGTCCTCCTCACCGGCCGCGGCGACGACTACACCGGAGCCAGGCCCGGGCCCGCCGAGCTCTCCAAGGTCCAGACGTACACCCTCGTCCGCGACACCGACGGCGTCTGGCGCATCGCCGCCTTCCACAACACCCGGCGCCAGAACGTCATGGAGCGCTTCTCCTTCCTCTACTCGCCCGAGACCGCCCCCCAGGCCGAACGGTGACCCGCGCCCCCGCCCGCGCACGGGCCGCCGGGCCGGACGGAGCGGCTAGCGCGGCGTGGTGTCGTCGCCCCTGAACGGGCCGCCATGGCCGGGCACGATCAGATCCGCGGCGGCCAGCACCCGGAGCCGGGAGGCGCGCAACACCTCGCGGTCGGGGGCCACCGGATCGTCCGCCGGGCCGTCCGCGTGCCACCACAGGTCGCCGGCGAAGGCGACCACGCCCGAGTCCGTGCCCGCCAGCAGCGTGATGTCCTCGACGCTGTGGCCCGGGGTGCGGATCAGCCGTAGCGACGGGGTGAGTTCGTAACCCTCCGCATCCCGGTTCCGCCACTGGTCGCCCAGGTACTCGACCTTGTGGTCGTGCACCCGGGCCCGTTCGAACAGGCCCACGTTCATGGTGTTGTCCGGGTGGTGGTGGCTGAGCACCACGTCGGTGATGTCCTCGGGTCCGAGCCCCAGCTCCATGAGCGGGCCGAGGATGTTGTCGCGATGCGCCACCATGCCCGGGTCGAAGATCACATGCCGGCCGGCGTCGGAGACGTAGGAGACGGTGGCGGCGACCCCGGGGCCGGTGGAGCCGACGTATCCGGTGGTCAGGATCGTGTACACGGCGCTGCGGCCGATCGGTGCGTCTGTCATGGCCCCCATCCTTCCGGCCGGGCCGGTCGCGCACGAGTGGCACCTTTGCCACTGATCGCGGGATTGCTGCCACAGCTGCCACACTGCACGGGTGCCTCCCTTTGCGACCGTCGCCGCGTACGCCCCGCCCGGAGTCGGCATGCTCGCCGTCGGCATCGTCACCGAGGTCTTCGGCCCGCACGGCCAGCAACTGCCCGGGTTCGACTTCGCCCTGTGCGCCGAGCGGCCCGGGCCGGTCCCCACCGACCTCGGCGTGCCGCTCACCATCACGCACGGCCTGGACCGGCTCGCCGCCGCCGACCTGGTGATCGCCCTGCCATGGGCCGACTTCCGCACCCCGCCCGCTCCCGCCGTCCTCGACGCGCTGTCGGCCGCACACGAGCGCGGCTCCGTGGTCGCGGCCCACTGCGTCGGTGCCTTCGCGCTCGCCGCCGCCGGACTGCTCGACGGCCGACGGGCGACCACCCACTGGCGGTTCGCCGAACTGCTCGCCCGCCGCCACCCAGACGTCACCGTCGAACCCGACGCCCTCTACATCGACGAAGGCCGCGTCCTCACGGGCGCGGGAGCCGCCGCGGGCTTCGACCTCTGCCTGCACCTGCTGAGGCGGGAGCACGGAGCCGCGATGGCCAACGCCGTCGCCCGGGACGTGGTGCTGCCCTCCCACCGCGACGGCGGGCAGGCGCAGTACCTCGCCGCCCCCGTCCCCGAGGACTGCCGCGACGAGCGTCTCGCCGAGGTGCTCGGGTGGGCCCGCGAGAACCTCCACCAGCCGCTCCCCGTCGCGGAACTGGCCCGGCGGGCCATGATGAGCAAACGCTCCTTCGCCCGCCGCTTCACCGCCGCGACCGGCACCACCCCCCACGCCTGGCTGCGCGGCCTGCGCCTGGGCAGCGCGGAGGAGCTCCTGGAGACCACGGACCTGCCGGTCGAGGAGATCGCCCGCCGCGTCGGATACGGGAGCGCGGCCGTCCTGCGCGAACAGTTCGTGCGCCGCCGGGGAGTGCCGCCCCGCTCGTACCGGCGCTCCTTCACGAACACGCCGTAGCGACCCCGCCCGACCTCGCACTCGGTGTGAAAAGCAGGTGCGGGTGTCCGGGAGGGGCGCCTAGCTTGAGGCCGTGAGCAGCGACTATCCATTCGCCGACGGGTACAACCTCGTCTGGGACCTGACCGGCTTCGGCGACGCGGACGAGGAGATGGTCGAGTCCGTGTCCCTCACGCGGGACCAGTTCCTGGAGATCCGCCACCTCTTCGTGCTGGGTGACGACCCCTGGATGGTGGCGGGCGAGTACCGCGTGGCGCCGGGCATCTGGGACCGCGTACGCGCCGCCGTGCCGGGTGTCCGGTTCCAGCGCGGTGCCGAGTACTTCCTCGGCGCCCGTCAGGCCCTGCCCGACGGGCGCTTCTGGCGTCCGGCCCCCGGGACGGACGCGCCGGGGCCGGTTCCGCCGCCGTGAATTACCGTCACGCCGGTGACGGACATCGTGGGTGTGATCGAACGGCTGTGGCGGTACCCGATCAAGTCGACCGGCGGCGAGCGGCTCCGCAGCGCCGAGGTCGACGAGCGCGGGCTGGTCGGAGACCGGCTCTACGCGGTGCGCGACGGCCAGGGCAAGTTCGGGTCGGGCAAGAACACCCGGCGCTTCCGCCGCATGGACGGCCTGCTGCACCTCGGCTCCCGCTACCCCCAGGGCTGCGGGCAGCCGGAACTGATCGACCCGCACGGCCGGCCGGTCGCCGACCCCACGGCCTACCTCCGCACCTACCTCGGGCGCGACGACGTCGAGCTGGCCCGCGAGGGCGACATCTCGCACTTCGACCAGCTGCCGCTCAGCGTGCTCACCACCGCCACCCTCGACTGGATCCGCGCGGAGATACCCGACGTCCCGATCGACGAACGCCGCTTCCGGCCGAACGTCCTCCTGCGCACCCCGCCCGGCACCCCGCCGTTCGTCGAGGACGAATGGACCGGACGCAAGGCGCGCACGGGCGACGGTCTGTGCGTCGAGTTCGTGCGCTCCAGCGAGCGGTGCGTGATGACCAACCAGGCCCAACAGGACCTTCCGCACTCGCCGCTGGTCCTGAGGACCATCGCCAGAGCCCACGAGAACCGGCTCGACATGCTCGCCAGGGTCGTGAACCCCGGAACCGCCCGGGTCGGGGACTCCGTGGTGCTGGAGTAGCCCGTACTAGGCGCCGAGCCCGCCGAGGAACGCGGTCCAGGTCGCCGCCCCGACCGCGAGCTCGGGGCTCACGGTGAGCTTGGAGTCCCGGATGTGGACGGTGTCGGCACAGGTGGCGACCTCGACGCAGCTGTCGCCCTGACTGCCGCTGTACGTGGACTTGTGCCAGGAGAGGGCGACCTCGACGCAGCTGTCACCCTCACTACCGCTGTAGCTGCTCTTGAACCACCGGAGCTGGGAGCTGTTCACAGGGATCCTCGCATTCGCTTCAACAGGCCCATGCTGTCAGCAGGATTGAGGGCCTGGATGCGAAGTTTGGCATACCGCTGGTGGAGGTCGCTGATGGCTTTCGGGTCGGAGATGACCCGTCCGGTCTTCTGTCCTTCGCTATAGCCCCACCACTCGTGCTCCCGCGATTCCAGTAGCTGGAAGGGGCCATCGGTACCAGCGTGTTGGGTGCTCACCGTCGGCATGATCTGGAGGTCCACATTGGGCAGCCGGGCGCATTCCAGCAGGTGGTCGATCAGCTCACGCGTCACTTCCGGGCCACCCGTCTGCCGCTCGATCACCGTTTGCTCGATGATGAAGCTGAAGGTGATGTACGGGGTGCGGTACAGCAGCTGCTGCCGTTCCAGTCGCCCCTCTATCCGGTCCTCCGCCTCCCGGGCCGTGGGCATGGGCGGAACGTTCTCGATCTGGGCCCGGGCGTAGGCCTCGGTCTGTAGCAGCCCCGGCACCACTCGGCATTCGTACGTATGGAGGACGATCGCCGCTTCCTCCAGCTCCGCCCACCGCCTGAACCAGGACGCCAGACCGCGCCTGCGTTTCATCTGCCGGGCGGCGATCTGGAGGACGCCGAAGGTGTCCAGGATCTCGTCCGCCTTGGTCACGAACTTCACGGACGGATGTCGGCGGCCCTGTTCCACCGAGGCCACGTACTGGACCGAGTAGCCCACCAGTACGCGGAACTGTTCCTGCGTCAGGCCCGCGCGCTTGCGGAAGGCCTTAAGCGTGTCGCCGAAGTTCTTGAGGTCCGGGTCCGGTGGTTCGGCCTCCTTCGTCTTGGCACCGTCGTTGCTGCTCTTCGCGTCAGCCGTCATCACGGTCACCTCCGGGAGCAATGCTCACGATCGGTGACCGCGCCTGTCCAGAGCGTGGGCTACTACTCTTTGGAAGTAGTAGTCGCCTTGCTGGGAACTCCCCTCCCCGCAAGGGATGTTCTCCTCATGACCGCACCCTCCGGCCCCGCCCGGACCCTCGTACGCGTGTTCACTCAGCGTTTCAGCTGCACCCGCCGCGGAGCCCGGCTCGCACGGCAGCTGGCGCTCGTGGAGCTGCACGACTGGGGGGTGCCCGAGGGCACGCCCCTGTCCGCCGATGCCGGGCTGCTCGTGGCGGAGCTGGCGGCCAACGCCGTCATGCACGGGCGCGTGCCCGGGCGGGACTTCGAGCTGCGGATGACGCTGCTGGGCGGGGTGCTGCGGGTGGAGGTGTCCGATGCCCGCAGTGACCGGCGGCCGGTGGTGCGGCCGGCGGACCACCGCGCCGGGTCGGGGTACGGGCTGCGGATCGTGGACGCCCTCGCCACCGACTGGGGCGTCACGGACCGCGTCATCGGCAAAACGGTCTGGGCCGAACTGCCCCGCCGCATCCGCCCACCGGCTCCGTAGCGCGGCGGGAGGGCAGGATCTACTCCGTGTACGGGTCGACGATCCGGTGGGGGCGCTTCGCGGTGTCCAGGGCGTTCCGCGGGAAGCGGGGCCCGGCGATGTAGTGGCGGCCCTTGGTCTGGCCGACCGCGGTGAGCACGCCGGCCTTCGTGAGGGCTTGGAGGTCCCGGGTCGCCTGCTGGGTGTTGATCGCCTCTGCCCGCTCGTACCTCGAGCGGCGCACTCGGCCCGTGATGGCCACTTCGTGCAGGGCGGTGACCTGTCGTTCGCTGATACCGGCGGCTTCCGCGGCATCGAGGAGTTCCATCCAGCACTGGTTGGACCGGTTGACCCGGTGCTGAACCCGCTGGGCCTGCTCGTGGTACGCGCGGAGGTTGAACTTGATCCAGGGGAGGGTGTCCCGCTCCGGCGAGTACACCGGCCCGCCGACCGTCCGCAGGACCTGGTAGTACTCCCAGGTGTGGCCCGGCATCCCGAGCCACTCCTCGATGGAGGAGAACTCCGGAGCGAGTACGCCGCCGCGTGCGATCAGCAGGGTCTGGAGTGAACGGGACATGCGGCCGTTGCCGTCCGACCAGGGGTGGATCTTCGCCAGGTTCAGGTGCGCCATCGCGGCCCGGATCAGGAAGTGGCTGTCGAGGTCGCCCTCGTTGAGCCAGTCGACCAGCTCGGTCATCAGCGCGGGGACGAGTTCACGGTCGGGGCCGTCGTAGTCGGTGGCGAGTTCGTCGCCGGGGGCGGTGATGCGGATCGACGTCTTGCGCCATTGGCCGGCGGTCCTGCCCGGGTGGTGGTGGCCCTGCAGCATCCAGTGCAGGGCGTTGAGCAGCCCCTTGCCGTAGCGGAAGTCGGGGGCGTCGTGGAGGGACTGGATGTAGGTCATCGCCTGCTGGTAGGCGAGGGTCTCGGCCTTGTTCTCTTCGCTGGCGTCGACTTCGCGTTCGCCGTCCATCAGGTCGGCGACGTCCTTCGCGTCGACCCGGTAGCCCTCGATCGTGTTCGACGCGGCGATCGCGCTCGCCGTCAGGGCCTTGCGCAGGTCCTGGGTCCGCTTCACGGGTGTCTGCTCTACCGCGTCGCGCAGGTGTGCGCGCAGGCCTTCGAGCTGTTCGAGGACCCGGAGGTCGACCGGCTGGAGGCGGGGTGTGGAGTACAGCATGAGGGAGTGATTCCCGCGTCCTGTCATTCCCTCGCGATGCCCTCGCGTGGCGACCCTGCGTCCTCAGGCACCCACACGCTGACCACGTGGCTCGTCGGGTGGGTCAGGCGGCCGCACAGGGTGTCCAGCCGGACGTCCTCGGCGCGGATGCCGGTCCGCAGCAGCTCGCGGACGTACGCCCTGAACTCGTCCTGGTCCTGCGTCGAGAAGCGGCGTTCCCACCGCCCGGCCGACCGGGCCGCCCACCTCGCGTCGGACTCCCTGCGGCGCTGCGCCTTCCGCTTGCGCTGACCCGGCATACCGGCATCCCCCCGTCGGGCCGTCCCTGCGCGCCACCCTACGGAACCGCCCCCGGCCGCGGTGGGCAGGCGGGGGCGGGGCGGGGTTACTTCTTGGTGGGGAGGGCCGGGAGGGAGGGGAGCTTGCCGGCCTCGCTGCGCTGGAAGGTGTCCGTGCCGGCCGGGCCCTCCCAGGTGACCTTCAGGGTGGTGGCGTCGACGGAGTCGACCTTGCCCTTCGAACGGGTCGCGCCCGCCGGGCACTTCAGGTCGAGGGCCGAGCCGTTGCTGGTGCCCTCGCAGGTCAGGCCGGTGGCGGCCTCGACGACGAACGCCGTCTGGCCCTTGACGGTGAGGACGACACCCTTGGCGGGGTTCTGCAGGGAGACCCAGCCGCCCTCCAGGGTGCCGGCCTTCGCCGCGCCGCCCGCGCCGCCCGCCGAGGGGCTGGCGGCGGGGGCCGGGGCGACGACGCCGTCGGACGGCTTCTTGTCGGCGGCGGCGGGGGAGGAGTCGCTGCCGCAGCCGGTCAGGGTGAGGACGGCGGCGATGCCGGTGGCGGCGGCTACGGACAGGCGCAGGTGGTTGAGCACGGGAAAGTCCCCCTGGGAAGGCGAGTTGATCGAAATCGGAACGCGCCAAATTACCAGCCGCCGGGGTCGTCAGAGGTACTGGGCGAAGTCGTCCAGGGCCCGCAGCACCTCCGCCTCCCGGGCCGAGGGGAGCTGGAGGACGACCTCCTCCAGGCCGAGTTCGGCGTAGTGGCCCAGCTTCCCCGGGTTCGGCTGGACGGCGTACGGGACCACCTGGAGGGTCTTCGGATCGCGCCCGGCGGCCTCCCAGGCCTGCCGCAGGACCGGCACCGACTCGGTCAGGCCGCGTCCGCCGATGGGGAGCCAGCCGTCGGCGTGGTCGGCGATGGCGGCGAACAGCTTCGGGCCGGCCGAGCCGCCGATCAGCGTGCGCGGGCCGTACAGGGGCCGTCCGGGGGCGAGTTCGCGCGGGGGCTGCACCGGCTTGGGGTGGGCGGCGCTCGGATGGACGGAGCCGTACGCGCCCTCGTAGCCGGTGGGCTGCGGGGACCACAGGGCGCGCATCAACGCCATGTGGTCGCGGACCCGTTCGCGCCGGGTGGCCCACTCGACGCCGTGGTCGGCGGCCTCCTCCACGTTCCAGCCGTAGCCGATGCCGAGGGTGACGCGGCCGCCGCTGAGGTGGTCCAGGGTCGCGGCCTGCTTGGCGAGGCCGATCGGGTCGTGCTGCGCGACCAGGGTGATGCCGGTGCCGAGGTGGAGGCGTTCGGTGACGGCGGCGGCCTGCCCGAGGGCGACGAAGGGGTCGAGGGTGCGGCCGTACATCTCCGGGAGCTCGCCGCCCATGGGGGCGTCGGTGGCGCGGCTGACGGGGATGTGGGTGTGCTCGGGCAGGTAGAGGCCGGAGAACCCGCGCTCCTCCAGGGCGTGGGCGAGGCGGGTGGGGGAGACGGTGCGGTCGGTGAGGAAGATGGTCGTGGCGATCCGCATGGGCGAGGGCACCTCCGAGTCGTGGGGAGGGCCAAGCTACGGCGTTCCGCGCCAGGACGGCAGGGCGCGCCGCGCCCCGGCGGCGCCGGGGCGGCGCCGGGGTCAGGCCGGTGGGAGCGGGTAGCGGGTCAGCCAGGACGGGGAGGAGACCGAGGGGCCGTGGAGGGTGGGGCCCTGGGTCATCTCCAGGGCGAAGTCGTCGGCGAGTTCCAGGACCGTGGCGCGGCCCTCCAGGCCGGCCAGCCAGGCGGCGGGCAGGGCCGTTTCCCCGTGCAGGGCGCCGAGCAGGGCCCCGCACAGGGCGCCGGTGGCGGTGGAGTCCCCGCCGTGGTTGACGGCGAGCCGCAGCCCGTGCGCGACGTCCTCCGCGACGAGAGCGCAGTACACGGCGACGGCCAGGGCGTCCGAGGCGTCGTCGCGGCCGTCGGCGACGGCCTCGACGGCGGCGGGCCCGGGCGTGCCCCGGGTGACGGCGCCGACCGCGCGCCGGAGGGCGTCGGTGACGGGCTGGTGGCCGGGCCGGGTGCCGAGCAGGCCGAGGGCCCGCTGGATCGCGGCGTCCAGGGATTCGCCCCGGGTCAGCGCGTGGACGATCACGGCGAGGGCGCCCGCCGACAGGTACGCGGTGGGGTGGCCGTGGCTCTGGGTGGCGCACTCGACGGCCAGTTGGAGCACCAGGGCGGGCTCCCAGCCGACGAGCAGCCCGAAGGGGGCCGAGCGGACGGTGGCGGCCGCGTCGAGGGCGGTGGGGTTCTTCGGCTGCGCCGGAGTGCCGAGGGTGGCGTCGGCGAAGCCGGTCAGGCAGGCCCGGTCCGGGCCGCGCCGGGCGTAGAGCCACTCCTCGCGGGCGAGCCAGCCGTCGTCCTCGCGGCGCTCGTCGGGGCCCCAGTCGTGCTGGGTCGCGGCCCAGCGGAGGTAGGCGCGGTGGACGTCGGTCGGCGGGTGCCAGCCGCCGGTGTCCCGGCGCACGTGGGCCCGTATCAAGCCGTCCACGGTGAACAGGGTCAGCTGCGTGGCGGCGGTGACGGTGGCGCGGCGGCCGTGGGCGGTGGCCGGATCGGTCAGGCCCGCCGGGCCGTGGGCCTCGCGGATCGCGTCGAGGGAGAGACCGGCGAGGGGCGCGCCGAGGGCGTCGCCGAGGGCGGATCCGAGGAGCGTGCCGCGCACGCGGCTGCGGAAGTCCTGCTGCTCGGCGCGGCCCCACAGGGCGGTGGCCAGGCCCGCGTGGGTACCTGTCGAGGGGCCCGCGGGCGTACCCGCCGACGGGCCGGCCGCAGCGCTCGCGGACTCCGGTGCCGCCCCCGCGGCGCCCGTAGCAGCGCCTGTAGCAGCGCCCGTATCCGGCGTGATCGTCGTGTCCATGCCCATCCCCCCAGGTTCTCGCGCGCACTTTAGTGGACAGGTTCGGTCGATTCCGGAAGGACTCCGTCACGGTGCCCTTAAGTGACCGGAGAACGGCCGGATCGCGAACGGTTCCGGCCACCGTCCCAGCATGTGGCACGTTTTGCCACTCGCCTTCGAGCCGGTCGGTTTCGGCCATGCCTCGTTCACACGGCGTTCTCCGGCCGCCCACAGCCTCGACGTCATGAAGAAGGCAATCCTCGCCGCGACCGTCGTCGCCTCCGCACTCACCGCCTCCCTGGTCGTGGCCCCCGCCGCCTCCGCCTCCGGTGCCGAATCCGGCTGGCACCTCCCCTGGAACGGCCACGGCCAGGGCCGCTCCGCCATCCCCTTCACCGAGGCCACCGTCACCGCGGGCGCCGACGGTTCGTTCACCCTGAAGTGGGCCGCCCAGGGCACCAAGCGCGTCGAGATCAAGGCGAACGGCAAGGTCGTCGCCAAGGGCGGCGCCCAGGGCCAGGCCGTGGTCAAGGGGCTGCCCGCCGCCGACCGCCAGTGGTTCGACTTCAAGCCGGAGCGCGGCGAGGGCCTGCGCCTGGCCGACCGCCTGATCACGCTGGAGGGCACGGCCAACTTCCGCGACGCGGGCGGCTACCGCACCACCAACGGCCAGTGGGTCAAGATGGGCGAGATCTACCGCTCCGACGCTCTGAACAAGCTCACCGCCAACGACCTGGCCAAGCTCCAGCGGCTGCGCGTCAAGACGGTCTTCGACCTGCGCATGCAGGACGAGCGCACCAAGGACGCCGACAAGGTCCCCGCGGGCGCCACCTACGTCGTCGCCGACGTCTTCGCGGGCTCCGGCTCCTTCCAGACCCTGCCCAAGACCCCCGACGAGGCCGTCAAGGCCATGGTCGAGGCAGAAAAGGCCATGGTCAGCGGCGACGGCGGCAAGAAGGCGTACACGCAGGTCTTCGAGGGCATCGAGCGGGACCGCAACCGCGCCGTCCTCTTCCACTGCACCGCCGGCAAGGACCGCACGGGCTGGGCCAACGCCACCCTGCTGACCGCCCTCGGCGTCCCGCAGGACACCGTGATGGCCGATTACCTCGCCTCCAACGACTACCGCAAGGCCGCCAACGACGCGGTGCTCTCGCACCTCCCGGCCGCGCAGGCCGCCGTCTACAAGCCGATGCTGGACGTCCGCCCCGAGTACCTGAACTCCGGCTACGACGAGCTCAAGGCCAAGTACGGCACCTTCGACCGCTACCTGAAGAACGGTCTCGGCATCGACTCGCGCGAGCTGCGCGAGCTGAAGGACGACCTCCTGGTCGGCTGACCCGAGCTGCCCCGAGCTTGACCCGAGCCCCCACGAGCGGCCCGGCCGGAACTCCCACCGGCCGGGCCGCTCCGGCCGTTACCGATCCAGGACCGGCAGCAGCTGCGGCAGGTGCCCGTCCGAGGCGCGGGCCGCCTCCTGGCGCTCCGCCGGGACCTCCCCGTACAGGGTCGTCCGGGCCTTCGCGGGCCGCCCGGCCGCCTCGGCGACCGCGACCAGGTCCCGTACCGACTTGTACGAGCCGTAACTCGACCCCGCCATCCGCGAGATGGTCTCCTCCATCAGGGTCCCGCCCAGGTCGTTCGCGCCGGACCGGAGCATCTCGGCCGCGCCGTCCGACCCCAGCTTGACCCAGCTGGTCTGGATGTTCGGGATGTGCGGGTGCAGCAGCAGCCGGGCCATCGCCGTGACCGCCCGGTTGTCGCGCGCCGTCGGCCCGGGGCGGGCGATGCCCGCCAGGTACACCGGGGCGTTGGTGTGGATGAAGGGGAGCGTCACGAACTCCGTGAACCCGGCGACGCCCTTCTCCAGCGCCGACTCCTGGATCCGGGCCAGCGTGCGGAAGTGGCCCAGCCAGTGCCGCGGCTGGTCCACGTGCCCGTACATCATGGTGGACGAGGAGCGGATGCCGAGCTCGTGCGCCGTGCTGATCACCTCGGTCCAGTCCGCCGTCGGCAGCTTGCCCTTGGTCAGGACCCAGCGCACCTCGTCGTCCAGGATCTCCGCCGCCGTGCCCGGGATCGAGTCCAGCCCGGCCTCCTTGGCGGCCGTCAGCCAGTCCCGTACCGACATTCCCGTGCGGGTGGCGCCGTTGACGACCTCCATCGGCGAGAAGGCGTGCACGTGCATGCCGGGGACGCGCTTCTTCACCGCCCGCGCGATGTCGAAGTACGCCGTCCCGGGCAGGTCCGGGTGGATGCCGCCCTGCATGCACACCTCGACCGCGCCCACCTCCCACGCCTGGGCCGCGCGGTCCGCGACCTGGTCCAGGGAGAGGGTGTAGGCGTCGGCGTCCGTACGGCGCTGCGCGAAGGCACAGAACCGGCAGCCGGTGTAACAGACGTTGGTGAAGTTGATGTTGCGGGTGACGATGTACGTGACCTCGTCGCCCACCACCGACCTGCGCAGGTCGTCCGCGATCCGGCACAGGGCGTCCAGCGCCGGGCCGTCCGCGTGCAGCAGGGCCAGGGCCTGCTCGTCGGTGAGCTCCGTCGGATCGTCGGCCGCCCGCGCCAGGGCCGCCCGTACGTCGGTGTCGAGGCGCTGCGGGACCATGCCGGGGGCCGCGGCCTCGCGCAGGGCCTCCCAGTCGCCGTAGACGTGGTCGAAGTCCTCGCGGCGGTCGCCGGTGCGGCCCTCGGTGTCGATGGTGGCGTGCAGTTCGGTGCGCCCGTAGGAGCCGAGCCCCTCGTCGGGCTCCTGCCACGGGTGTCCCTCGACCGTCGCCGCCTCGTTGGCGAGCCCCGTCTCGGGGTCGGCGAGGGCCCGTACGTGCGGCAGCAGCCGGGGGTCCAGCCACGGCTCGCCGCGCTGGATGAACTCCGGGTACACGCAGAGCCGTTCGCGCAGCTCGAAACCGGCCGCCGCGGACCGCTCGGCCAGCGTGTCGATCTGGGGCCAGGGCCGCTCGGGGTTGACGTGGTCCGGGGTCAGCGGCGAGACGCCGCCCCAGTCGTCGATGCCCGCGCCGATCAGCCGCCCGTACTCCCCGTCGACCAGGTTCGGCGGCGCCTGGAGACAGGCGGAGGGGCCCATGATGTGCCGGGCGACGGCGATCGTGGCGACGAGGTCGTCCAGCTCGGCGTCCGGCATCCCGCGCATCGCCGTGTCCGGCTTGGCGCGGAAGTTCTGGATGATCAGCTCCTGGATGCCGTGGTAGGCGCGGGCGATCCGGCGCAGCGCGAACAGCGACTCGGCGCGCTCCCCGTACGTCTCGCCGATGCCGATCAGCAGCCCCGAGGTGAAGGGCACCGAGGAACGCCCGGCGTCCTCCAGGACCCGCAGCCGGACGGCCGGTTCCTTGTCGGGGGAACCGTGGTGCGGGCCGCCCGGCTCGGACCACAGCCGGGTCGCGGTGGTCTCCAGCATCATCCCCATGGACGGGGCGACCGGCTTGAGCCGCTGGAAGTCGGCCCAGGACATGACGCCCGGGTTGAGGTGGGGGAGGAGGCCCGTCTCCTCCAGGATGCGGATCGAGATGGCCCGTACGTAGGAGATGGTGTCGTCGTAGCCGTGCGCCTCCAGCCACTCCCGCGCCTCGGGCCAGCGGTCCTCGGGCTTGTCCCCGAGGGTGATCAGCGCTTCCTTGCAGCCGAGCGCGGCGCCCTTGCGGGCCACGTCGAGGACCTCGTCCGGGGACATGAACATCCCGTGGCCCGCGCGGCGGAGCTTGCCGGGGACGGTGGCGAAGGTGCAGTAGTGGCACTTGTCGCGGCACAGCCGGGTCAGGGGGATGAACACGCTCTTCGAGTACGTGATGACTCCGGCCCGGCCGGCGGCGGCGAGCCCGGAGTCCCTCACGCGGGCGGCGGAGGCGGTGAGGTCCGCGAGGGCCTCACCGCGCGCCTGGAGCAGTACGGCCGCCTCGGTCGCGTCGAGCGCGACGCCGTCGCGTGCCCGCCGGAGCGCGCGGCGCATCGCGTTGTCGGTCGGAGCGTCACTCGGAGTGGTCATACGGCGAGCATACGATCAGGGGTCCGGTCCGCGAGAGGCGTCATCGCATCAGCTCACCGGCGTTGACCAGCAGCGACTGGCCGGTTATCGCCCGCGCCCGGTCGGAGGCGAGGAAGACGGCGGCGTCGGCGACGTCCCCGTCGGTGGCGAGGTCGGGCAGGGCCATCCGCTCGGTGAGCCGGGCCTGCACCTCGGCCTCGGGAACGCCCTCGGTGTGCGCGGTGAAGGTGACGAACGCCTGCACGGGCGGCCCCCACATCCAGCCGGGCAGCACGGTGTTGACGCGGATCCGGTCCGGGCCGAGCTCGCGGGCCATGGAGTACATGGCGGAGGTCAGCGCCCCCTTGGAGGCGGCGTAGGCGGCCTGCTGCACCTCGTTCGGCGCGGCGATGGCGGACTGCGTGCCGATGATGACGACCGAACCGCCGCCGCCCGCCTTGAAGGCGGGCAGGCAGGCGCGGGTCATGCGCAGGGTGCCGAGCAGGTTGACGTCGAGGATCTGCTGCCAGGTCCCGAAGTCGGCGTCCCGCAGGCCGCCGAAGTACGAGTCCCAGGCGGCGACGTGCACGACGGCGTCGACCCCGCCGAAACGGTCCCGGGCGAGCGCGGCGAGGGCCTCGCACTGGGACTCGTCGGTGATGTCGGTCGTCCGGTGGGCGGTGTGGGTGCCGTCCGGGTCGATCTCGGCGGCGGACTTGGCGAGGTTCGCCTCGGTCCGCGCGCCGAGCACGGCGTTGCCGCCGTCGCGCACCACGGCCGCGGCCACCTGGTGGCCGAGCCCGGCCCCCACCCCGGAGACGATGACGGTCTTCCCTCGCAGCAGCATGGCGTGCCCCCTGGCGGCTGGATCCGGCAATGGATCTGACGGGGCGTCAGGGTAGGGGTGCGGGGCGGGGTTGTGAAGGGGCGGCGCGGGTCAGCTCAGGTCCGCGATGATGTGGGTGATGACCCAGACCGCCCAGAGCAGGGGCAGGATCGCCACGTAGGCGAGCGGCCGGGCGTGCACCGGCGGGCCCTCGTCCAGCGGCTGGCGTCCGGGCGCGGGCTCCGAGAGCGGGAGCTTGGCGAACTTGGCGGCCGCGATCAGGTTCCATATCAGGGTGAACGGGGTGAACAGCACCAGCGAGAGGGGGCTCCACCAGCCCTGGCACAGCGTCTTCGTGGTCATGATCCGGACCAGCGCCCGCCCGCAGCGGCGGCAGAAGGGGCCGTCGAGGCGGTGGAAGCGCATCAGCACCAGCACGCCGACGTGGGCCCGGACCGCGAAGTTCACCGCGTCGGGAGCCCCGCAGTTGCGGCACCCGGCCGCGGGCGCCATGGCGTACGGGGCGCCCGGGTGCGGGCCCGCGTACGGGGGCTGCTGCTGGGGGTGCTGGGCGTACTGCGGGTGCTGCGGCTGCTGTGCGTACGGGGGCTGTTGGGGCTGCTGGGCCCCGTACGGAGGCTGCTGCGGCGGGACGCCCGCGCCGGGCTGCGGCTGCGGCTGCTGCGCGTACGGGTTGGGGCCGGACGGAGCTCCGGAGTACGGGTTGGGGGGAACCGGAGCGCCGGAGTACGGATTGGGCGGGGGAGTGCTCATGGGGGGACCTTCGGGATCTGCGCGGGCAGGGGAGCGGCGAACGTACCAGGGACGGCGGTTCACGGCCCGGCCGAGGACCGGACGAGGCACGCTGGACGTCCTGAGCCACAACCGGGTGAAGCCGAGACGAATGGTGCGTCATATGTGAGGGGGTGGCGGCGAGTCGTATCCGAATACCTGATAGACAGAAGAATCACGGCTCGACCAGCCGACGCCTTCGCCGGCCGCCTTGGGGGGATCGCCGCACTGTGAAGCCGCTTCACCGTCATGTAGTCAACACCTCGCGCAAGGTCCTGTGCACGGCCGCACTCGCGGCCAGCCTGACCACCGCCGCCGTCGTGACCAACACTCCGGTCGCCGGCGCGGGAGAAGCCGAACCGACCCCGGACAGCCCGCAGGCCGCCGACCGCGGCGACGCCCGGCTCGACCTTCCTAACCCGCTCGCCGACCCGGTGGTGCCGCCCGCCGCCGGTGGCGGCGCCGTCGCCGGCGAGGGGGCGTCCGGCATACCCGCGACCGCCCTCGACGCCTACAAGCGGGCCGAGGTCGCGGTCGCCGCGGCCCTGCCCAAGTGCAACCTCTCCTGGGCCCTGGTCGCCGGCATAGGCCGGGTCGAGTCCGTCCACGCCTCCGGCTACGGGCTCAAGGCCGACGGCACCACCGAGCGGCCGATCCGCGGGCCCCGCCTCGACGGCAACGGCTTCGCGAAGATCACCGACACCGACAAGGGCGAGTGGGACGGCGACACCGAGTACGACCGCGCCTTCGGCCCGCTCCAGTTCATCCCCTCCACCTGGAAGGACTGGAAGGCCGACGGCAACGGCGACGGCCAGCGCGACGCGAACAACATCTACGACGCCGCGCTCGGCGCGGGCCTCTACCTCTGCTCGGGCGGCAAGGACCTGTCGGTCCCGGCCGAACTGGACCGCGCGATCCTCAGCTACAACAGCTCGCGCGAGTACGTGAACACCGTGCTCGGCTACATGCGCCAGTACCAGGACGGCACCACCGGCATCCCGAACCCGCCGGTCGGCACCTACCCGACGCCGCCCACGCCGAGCCTGCCCACCCCGCAGCCGCCGCACGTCCCGTCGCCGAACCCGTCGGCCCCGAAGCCGAACCCCACGCCGACCCCGAAGCCGACGCCCACCCCGACTCCGACGCCGAGCGAGCCGTCGAAGCCGACCCCGGCGCCCGCGACCCTCGCCAAGCTGGAGCGGATCGGCGACGCGAAGCTGGAGGCCGAGACCGGGGGCCTCTTCGCGGAGGGCGTCCGCTTCAAGGCGGTGCTCAGCGACGGCAAGCCGGCCGCCGGGCAGGCCGTCGTCTTCGCCGTCGAGCAGGACACCACCGGCGGCACGGGCTTCGTCTTCGGCGACGAGCCGAGCGTGGTCGTCCGTACGGACGCCGAGGGCATCGCCACCGCCCCCCGGCTGAAGGCGGGCGGCACGGCGGGCACCTTCACGCTGCGGGCCACGGCCTACGACGCGAAGAGCCAGTTCACGGTCGCGCTGCCCGGCAAGGTCACCGAGAAGGCGAAGCCGCTGGTGCTCACCCGCACCGACGGCAGCACCCCGGTGGAGGCCGCCGCCGGCACGGCCGTCGAGGGCCTGGAGTTCCTGGCGGCCGCGGGCGGCAAGCCCGTGGCCGGTACGCAGGTGACGGCCACGCTGGTCGAGGGCAAGCCGGGCGACTGGGCCCCGGTGGACCCGAAGACGGCGAAGGGCCCGTACTTCGCGGGCAAGGACGGCGCGAAGCTGTTCACCCTGGCGCTGCCCAAGACCACCGCCGACGGCAAGATCGCCCTGCCGGAGCTGCTCACCAAGGACGTGCCCCCGGGCACCTACCACCTCCGCCTGAGCACCCCGGACGGCACGGAACTGATCCTGGACCTCAAGATCACCACCCCGAAGCCCCCCCCCCCCCCCCGCCCCCCCCCCCCCGGCCCCCCCGAAACCCCCCCCCCCGGCCGGGGCCGC
>NZ_JBHWBP010000027.1:0-42912 GCF_042735575.1 Streptomyces sp. NPDC059564
CGCACCACACATGGCCACCACCCGGACCGCTACGTCCAGATCGGTTCACTCACCAAGGTCCTCACCGGCACCGCCTTCGTCCGCATGGCCTCAGCATGACGTACTCAAGGGTCCCGGGCAGGTGCTCCGGTGCTTCGGCCATGGCCGCGGTCCTACAGGTGAGCCGCCAGCGCCTTCACGAGGTCGTCGCGGGTCATCTGCGAGCGGCCGTGAAGGTTCGCGGCGGCCGCCTTCTTGTAGAGGTCGGCTTTCGACAAGCCGCTCAGGTCCTCCTTCGGCGCGGAGCGGATCCGCTTCTTCGCTGAGGGCTTCGCCGTGGCCGAGGTCTTCCCGAAGAAGCTGCTGGCCTTGCCTCCGGTCTCCTTGGGGCTTGCGGCTCGCTCGACGCCGGCGCGCAGGGCTTTCATGAGGTCGACCGCGCCGATCGGCTCCGCGGGTGCCTGGGCGCTGAAGGTCACGGCCACCGTCGAGGTCGGCCTGAGCCCGGGCGCGCCCTACCGCCTGGAGCACAAGTATGAGAACTGCGGTGCCGCTCGAGCCGCCGGTGCAGCACCCCTACGTCGTGGCGAAGACGGGTACGGGCGGCACCTGGATGCGGACAGGGACAGCATCGCCTGCGAGTAGGAAAGGTCCGATCGTTGTGGTCGCCAAAGTCGCGTGACGGTCGTTTCCCGGCCTACTGCTTGGGAAGGCAGTGCCGGGCATTGAGGCGCGTCAGATCGGCGTTCACCTGGTCAACGTACTGGCGGCGCCATTTTGCGATGTCCTGGGCGGTCTGGCTCTCGCTCGTGATGTCCTGCACCTGGAGCTTGTCGGACAGCGCGAGATCTTGATCGCTCACGTCGTTCATTGCGTCCAGGAGTCTGGCGATCTCCTTCGTGTGCGATTCAGGCGTCTCGATCTTTCCCATCTCGCTGCTGAGCTTCCGCTCGGTGGTTCCCAGCGCGTCCCAGGCCGTTGCCGCCGGCTGATAGTCCGCGGATTTGTAGCCGCCGTCCACCCGCACGATGAGGGAGGCCTCGGCTGTTCGAACCTCTTTGGTCATTTGCGGGCTCAGGCCGTCGCAGACCGCGTTGTCCTGTTTCACCCAGTCCTCCACGGTGAACCTGTCCCGGGTGACGATCGCGAAGATCAGTCCTGCAATCCCGGCCAGGCCCGCGAGGGCGGCGATCCACCACCCCACATGCTTGCTGATCCGCCCCGCTCTACCGCTCTCATGATCTTGGTTCATGCCGCAACGTTTTCCCTGCAGACGAGGCGGCGGGCCCTTCCGGGAGAAGTGCACTCCTTGGGAAGACCCCGGCGGCGGATCAATCTCGATTTCGACGCGGCCACGTGCGACGAAGCTCATGCATGTGCGGGAGGAGGCCGACGCGGTCAGCGCCGACCTCTGATGCGGATCCCGAATTTTGGCTCTGGCCGGAGTTTCGTGAAATCCCAGGTCAGGAGCCGTGTGAGGGAACGTTCCGGCAGGGCATGTCTCGCTGGTGGGGGTCTGCTCGCTGGACGATGTGCTGTTCACAGACGTCGATGTGCGGTTGGAAGCCGTGGAGCTCACGGCCGAGGTGTTGGTGGTGATAGCGGCCGCGTGCGGTCCGCCGCCCAGGTGCCCTGAGTGCCGGAGGTGCCCTTCTCGTCCTCGTTCACCAGTCCCGACTGGCGGTCAGCTCCTCCGCATCCGCGTTCGTGAACCCGTATGCCGACGCGACGAAGCAGAACTCGTCACAGATCCACTCGCGCGCGACCGTCTCGATCTCGCTCCCCGCCGCCACGAACTCCCTGTCCAGCAGGTTGAACTCCTCCGTCGCGGCCTGGGTGAGCTCATACAGCGTTTCCAGATCCGACGGCTGCCCTGCCTCAATGCGCTCGCACAGCCGCAGCAGGATCGCCTTCCCCCCGTCGACCACGCGGTCAGGGAAGTACGAGTCGTCGTACATCTCCCGCAGGAACGCGTGTCCCGCTACCTGCTGGTTTGTGATCGGCATGGCACTTCCCTACCTCCGTGAAAAGCTGACGCGCTGATCATGCAAGGCACCACTGACAACGACGCCCGCGATGGACGCCAGACCCCACGTGATCAGTACTTTCACAACAGGCCCTAGTCGGCTGCCCGGCCTCACGGGCTTCGCACTCCGTTTGCTCCGAGACCTCGACGCCGTGACTGCCGGGCTCACTCTCGACTGGAGCTCCGGCAGCATCAAGGGCGCCGTCAATCGCATCAAGAAGATCAAGCGGCAGCTCTACGGCCGAGCCGGATTCGAACTCCTCCGCAAGATGATCCTGCTTCAGTGACCCTCCGCGATCGCGACCCCAGATGTTGCGCCAGAAACGCCTTCTGATCCCACACGTCAGAAGCGCGGCCCGACCGTGGGATGCGAGACCAAGGCACAGGCCGCGATCTGCAGTTGCGCTTTCCATGCCGCCTCGTCGAGCCCCAGCGTGTACTCGATGCAGCACGCGCATGGCGGGAGTAGCGCCACGAATGCATGCTCCTCAGCGGTCTCGACCTCTATCTCCGACCACTCGTCCGATGCCAACCCGGCGAGATCCACCTCCCCGGCGGTGAATTGCGTGGCCAGCCTGCGCAGCGCGTATCGGCGCGCCAGGTCGTGATCGGGCAGAATGATCCCCAATTCTTCGAGAGCCTGCTCAAATGTGTCGCGGATGTTCCGGGGGTCCGCATGACGCGGTAGGCCGGCGAGCTCGCACAGGGTCGGCGTGTCCATTCCCATTGCGAGTGCCTGGGCAGCGGCCATCGGCAGGTCTTCCGGACACACCTGATCCGCCTGATACAGCCACGCTGCCTCCGCCAGGGGCGGATAGGCGCTGCGGACAGGGCTGTCGGGTTCGGATGTGCCGTCTATCGCTGCCATGGTTCATACGATGCCAGCACGGCTCGCGAGAGCGCCTGCAAATTTGGACTGTCCCGGCAAACCGCCCTGCGGCCGGCCCACCTCATGCTGTTGCCCTGGTGACACTCCGCGACCGCTCCCCAAGATCTGTGCCAGAACCCCGTTCTCGTGAACAGAACCACGCCGGTACGGCTGCGGGAAATGCCGCCGCCCATCGAGCTGGACATCGTGGAGGCGTGGCGGCCTTACCGGATCCGGATCACAGACATCGGCTGGGAGACCAGGCACCAGCTCCCCCAGCCGGCGAAACCTCACGAGCCGCTCGACCCCGAGTAGTCCACGTCCGTTCCGGTCAGGTGTCGAGGAGCCCCAGCTCGCTGTCGGGCCGGCACAGCGGGCAGGCGATGACAGACGGAACGGTGCGCAGGACTTCCAGGACGGACTCGCGGGTGGCGGCGCGGCCGCGGTCGCTCACTTTGCAGGCGCCGGTGTGCACGCGGTCGGGCCTGCGGACGGCGCCGATGCCGTACTCGATCCACCAGCGGGGCGGCTCCGGCAGGGGGCGGCGGCGGGCCCGCTCATTCTCGACAGCCCGCACGGCGGCGATCTTCTCGTCGACCCGGGCGAGGGTGAGCTCCAGCCAACGGCGTATCACCAGAAGCTGGTCCAGGGCCGGGGGCAGGGGCAGAAGGGGATCCGGCATGGTGGTTACGCCGCCTTGGCCGTGTCGTCGGCGTCGGCAGGGCGGGCCTGCCTCTTCAGCTGCATGCGGGCGTTCACCAGGACCTCGCGGGGGACCGTTGCCCAGTGGGGGTGGTCGACGACCGCGATCGACAGCTCTCGAATCTCCCCCCACATCCGATCGACCGTCTCCTTCTGCTCGTCACTCCAGCCGGGGCTGTCGGGGACGTCCCCCCGGTGGGAGTGCTTCTCGGCCCGCCGCCAGCCCTTCATGGGCTCTACGCTCCAGGGCAGCCCGGCCAGGTAGGCGCGGTGCTCCGCGTGGAGGCGGTGGTGGCGTTCCTGCAGCTGGAGGAGATCGTCGGGGAAGGTGCTCGCATCGGTCACTCTCGAATCGTAAATCTGTTCGATTCGCTATGGGAATCCGACGCTCCGCACGGTCGCCCGTTCGGCGCCCTGCCCGCCCGGGTGCTCCTCGATCGCCCGCCCTCACGCCCGGTGGCAGGCTGGACTGAAGGGGGCTGGAAGGAGACGTGATGCGTCCTGTCTGGTCGGTTCACAATGGGCCAGTCGCAGTCGCATCGGGCGCGCGTGCGTGGAGGGGGAGCTGGGGGATGGACGCAGTGATCGGGCAACTAGTCCACGGCCGGTACAAGTTGAGTCGGCATTTAGGTTCTGGCGGGTTCGGCCAGGTGTGGTCCGCCGAGGACATGGTGCTCGGCGTGCAGGTGGCGGTCAAAGAGGTCCGGCTCGGGCACGCGCTGCCAGAGCAACAGGGAGAGCTTCTCGCCCGGGCCGCACGGGAAGCGCGCCACGCCGCCAAGCTGCGCGACCACCCCAATATCGTCACCGTGCACGACGTCGTCGAAGTCAACGGCGCGCCCTGGATCGTCATGCAGTTGGTGGAGGGTCACTCCCTCGCCGACGAGCTCAAGGCGAACGGTCCGCTCGGCGAGGCCAGGGCGTGCGCCATCGCACGGGCCCTTCTGCGGGCCCTGCAGTTCGCGCACGAGGCGGGCATTATCCACCGCGACGTGAAGCCCGCGAACGTCATGCTCACACCCCACGGGGATGTCCTGCTCACGGATTTCGGCATCGCGGTGGACCACACCGATACCCGGCTGACCCCGACCAACTTCGTCATCGGAACACCCGGATACACGGCCCCCGAGCGGTGGCAGGGGGCGCCGGCGAGCGGCCCATCAGATCTCTACTCGCTCGGCGTGACGCTGTACGAGGCTGTCGAGGGCGTGCTGCCGTTCCCCCGAGAGAACCCGGTCGCCGCTCTGGAGGAGATGCCCCGGATCGCACAGCGCGCCGAGCACCTTGCGCCCCTTCTCGATGCCCTGCTGCAGCGCGAGTCCGTCCGTCGGCCGACACCCGCAGAGGCGCTGGCCCTCCTGTCCGCCGTCTCGGCCGACCTGGGGCATCCGAGACAGCCCGAATCCGACGGGAGGCAGGCGCAGACCACGCTCACCGTCGGGCAGGAGAAGATGATCGCCCAGTGGGTGCAGCGGCGGGTCCTGCCGAGCCTCGGAACCGGGCTATTTGTAGCTGTGGTTGCTGGGGGCTCGGGCTACGGAAAGGACCTGTTCAAGTTCGACGACCCGACGGACAGCCAAGTCCTGACCGGTTTGATCGCGTTCGTCGTCACGGTGGCCATCGTGCTGCTGAAAGCCGTGTACGAGGGACGGTCCTTTCAGTCCGACATCGTCGTCGTGAGCCCAGACGGCTTCTCGGTGACGCGCTACCTCTGGGGAGAGGATCAGACCTTCACCATCGGATGGCGCGCGGTCGATCGCATCGGGCTCGGCAGCTCGAAGCACGGAGGTCAGCCGTACGCCGATGTCCGGGTCTGGTTCCACAAGGGCAGCGAACCCAGCCCGGCATGGCTGACCAAGCACGACATCAAGAGGCAGGACGACGGCAGCTTTCGGGTGTACTGCGCCGACCACGTTCCCTTCGTGCCAGCCGAGCGCCTGCACGATGCGCTGCGCACTTTCGCCGGGCCCCTGTACGACGACCCCGACTACACGTCTGATCCGGCCTAGGGCGTGTGTGATGTCGTGATCAGTTGCTGGGTTCTGCCCTCTTCGCGGGGCGGAACCCGGTAGGACTGTGGTGGTGACGCGTAGGCAACTCACCCATGCCCAGTGGAAGTTCATCGAGCCGTATCTGCCGATCGGTAGGTACGGTCCGTATCCGGAGCGGTTGCGGGAGCAGTTTGAGGGTGTGATCTGGCGGTTCCGCTCCAGTGGCCAGTGGCGGGAGATGCCTGCCGAGTTCGGCTCCTGGGCCACTGTCTACGGGCGCTTTCGCGTGTGGCGGGACGCCGGTGTGTTCACCGCTCTGCTGGAAGGCCTGATCGCCGAGGGTGCCCGGTTGGGTAGGACGGACTTGTCGCTGGTCAGCGTGGACTCGACCATGGTCCGCGCCCACCACGACGCCGCAGGGCTCCGCGTCAGCAAGCACCTCATGTCGGCCCTGGAAGAAGCCGTGCAGGAGCAGGAGGCAGCCCGGCAAAAGGGGGCGGCACGGAGGAGCAGAACGGACAGGACCAACGTCGGCGGGTCCGGCGCCGACGCAAGCTTCGTCTGAAGGAAGCCCTGCTCGGCAGGTCCCGGGGCGGCCTCACCAGCAAGATTCATCTCGCCGCGGACCGCAAATGTCGTCCGCTCGCGCTGGTCCTGACTGCCGGGCAGGCCGGGGACAGCCCGCAATTCGTCCCCGTGCTCGCGAAGGTCAGAGTCCGCTGCAGGTCGGCCGTCCCCGCACGACGCCTGGTGCGGTCGCTGCGGATAGGGCGTACTCGTCCCGTGGCAACCGTGCCTACCTGCGCAAACGCGGAATCAAGGCGGTCATCCCGGAGAAACGGGACCAGGCCGCCAACCGCAAGAAGAAGGGCTGCCGGGGCGGCCGGCCCATCGTCCACGACGCCGACCTCTACAAAGAGCGGAACACCGTCGAGCGTCTGATCAACAAGCTGAAAGCCTGGCGAGGAATCGCCACCCGATACAACAAATCCCCGGACAGCTACCTCGCCGGCCTCCACCTCCGCGCCGCCATGATCTGGATCGACGACCTCCTCAAAGCCGGCGACTGATCACGACATCACACAGGCCCTAGGCCCCCGCCCCGCCCAACCCCACAGGCCTTCTCCTTGCGGTCCTCCTTCTCCGGCTTCTCGGACTTCTGCGTCTTGCCGGCACGGCTCTGCTTGTCGTCGCGATCTTGGAGGCGTTGGCCGTCAGGCGGTTCAGGTGCGCGCCGTCCGCCGCGGGGCCGCCACCCTCGCCGATCTGCCCGCACGTCGACCACGGCAAGCACCTCAGGAAGGAAGAGCGAAGATTCGGGCTCTGCCCGCAGTCCAGTGAAGCCGGTTCGCCCCGCCCCGCCCTGGCTGCGGCGGATGCCGTTCTGGATCTTCGATGCGCCTATCCGAGTGCCTTCCGGATGTCCCACGAGCGTGCGACGCACGGCGGGGGTATGTCGTTTCGCACGAGGTGACCTTGGGATCCATGAGGAGATCAGCCGTGTACGCAGTGGTTCGACGGTACGAAGGAGTGACTGATCCGGCCGAGGCGGGACGCCGAGTGGACGAGGGATTCGTGCCTCTCCTCCGCCGAGTCCCGGGATTCGTGGCCTACTACTGGGTTGACGCAGGGGGCGGAGTGATGCTCTCCACCAGCGTCTTTGAAGACCAAGCCGGGGCCGAAGAGTCGGTCAGGAGGGCGGCTGACTTCGTACGGGAGAGCCTCGCGTCGCTGCTGCCCGAACCTCCCCAGGTCACGGCCGGCCAGGTTGTCGCTGCTGGGTAACGGCCTCCGGCGTGGTTCTGGATCCACGTACCTTCCATGCCGGTGACCAGGCACCTCACGGAACCCCGGGCAGAGCCTTGAAAGGCTCTGCTGGAGCAGGAGAACGAGGTCCAGCGCCGGGCCGCGGCCTATTCGTCGCAGGCGCATCTGCCGGGAAAGGAAACTACCCGCTCGTGAAGGAGCTGGCCGGGGACGGGGTGCCCGTCACGGTGACGTGCCGGGTATCGCAGTTCCGGTCCCGGACGTTCGTGCGGGCGCTCGACCGGCACCGGATGGCCGGATCGATAGGGAGGGTCGGGGCAGTCGGCGACAACGCGGCCATGGAGTCCTTCTTCAGCCTGCTGCAGAAGAACCTCCTCGACCACCGAAGCTGGACCACCGCGAGGAACTGTGGATCGCGATCGCGACCTGGATCGAGCGGACCCATCACCGACGCCGCCAACGAGCCGCACTCGGCCGGCTGACTCCCGTCGAATGCGAGACCGTCATCACCACACCGGCCCTCCAGGCCGCGCGGCCGAACCTGTCACCCAAAACTGCACCAGACCCCATTCACACGACGGGCCGCTTGTAGTACCGCCACGGGAACCATCCCACGCCAACCGGAATCCAGCCCTCTGATTCCATCCGCCGGTGTCGCGCGGAGGAGGGAAGCGCTACCCGGCAGTGCTCCCACGGCTGGCCGGACGCCTCCACCTCGTGGAAGAAGGGGCCGTAGCCGACCAGCTGCCAGCCGTCGCGGCCGGCTTCCTCCAGGGCGGCCATCTCGTTGAACGCGGTCAACCCGCCGAGGGTGCGGCGCTTCGGGGCGTTCGGGCCCGCGGCGGGCGGCGCCGACGGGCCCGCACCCGCATCCTTGCCCGAGAAGCGCTGCTGGGCCGCCTGGCGGCTCACCCCCAGGACGCGGCCCACCGTGTCCCAGCTGTGGCCGGCAGCCCTGGCGCCCTGGACGGCCTCGCGCAGCAGCCGGCTCGCCTCCTCGGCTCCGACGCGCGAGGCGTCCACGAGGCGCAGGTACCCGTGGGCATCGTGTTCGAGCGACTCGGCCAGCCCCTCGGGGGCGCCGAGGACGGCTGCAGCGATGCCTTCCCGGATCCGGGCGGTCTCCACCGGGTGGAGCAGCGGTTCGTTGTTCATCGGTGCGCTCCGGCAAGGGGTTCCAGGGCGTCGAGGACTTCCTCGTCCCGGCGCACCCGCTCAGCCTCGCGGGCAGCCAGGCCAGCCGTGCAGGCGATGGCCGCGAGGCCCGCGACGACCAGCGCGACGGTGGCGGAGGTGCCGAACCGGTCACCGAACATCACCGTCACGGCCGGCAAGCTCACACCGAGCGGCAGTACGACGGCCATGGATGCGGTGGCAGGAAAATCGACCCGATGCCGGGCCTTCGAACTCAAGATCGACATGCGTCAAGGAAACCTTGACGCAGTCGACTTGTCAAGAATTCCTTGACGCCCACGTCCCGCGCTGTGGCAGCCATCAGGAACCACGGCGCCGGGGCAGCCCGCGAGGCCCCAACGGCAACGGCAACGGCAACGAGTACCGATTCCCTGACAGGTCTTCCGTGACGGCCCGCCGGCAAATCCGGCAGGCGATCCCCATGCGCAGTCTCAGCCGGCCTACTCGACGCAGGAGGGGAACCGGCCGGAAGGTGCCGGAACGGCCTGGGAGATGAGCATCGTCGCGCGCAATGTGCGGATGCACGAGGCTGATGTGGCAGACGGAGACCCGAATCCCATGGGGCGGTCGTGGGTCTCCATCCACTGGAACTCGGAGAATCAACGCGTTGAAGTTCCCCGACCCGACATTCCCGAATTGGGTCCGCCGGACAGCGGCAACAAACCGAAGAGGAGGTGAGCTCGCAACATGACGGACAGTGAGGGCTCTGAGAAGGCTGCGGAGATCGTCGCGGAACGGTGGCAGGAGTTCCTGGGGTTCGGGGAAGACGTGATCGATCCCGCCATGGTGCGGGCCGCGTACGCGCAACCGCGGCTGCGGGTGCTCTTCCCCGGGGTCAGCCACGGCATCCTCTACCTCAGCCGGTGCACCGGCTACCCCGCCTCGCATGACGTGCCGCTCGTATATCCGCTCCTGGCCGGCGGGTTCCAGGTCACGGGCCGGGCCGGGGAAGGCGTCCTCGGCAAGGTGGCGACCCTGGAGGAGGCGTTCGCCTTGGTCGTGGCCCACCTCCCCGAAGGCAGCGGACCCGCCGTCCTCGGAACGAAGGACGGCCTGCGACCGTGACCTCGGCGGTCGGCACCGCCGCGGACAGCCGGCAGGCCAGCCTGGCCAAGGGACCGGATCGGATCGACCCCGCTGTGCCGCGGGCCGCGTACGACCACCCCGCCCTACGCGGTCACCCCCGGGCAGCCCACGACCTGAGCGGGGACGTCGCGCCAGGTCGCCGAGGTCGGGGCGACGGTAAGAACTTCCGGCCGATCAGTGGTCCAGGAAACGGCCTACGGGCCGATCCGGTCAACCAGAGGCCCGGTGAACACCTTGACCGCCACCGCAGGGAGTCATCTCGCAGAAGGCGACCAGTCCGGTCTGGGTTGCGCGCCGGGCGCAGGCCGTTGGTCAGGGCCGGTCGGGTCCGCGATAAGGCAGCGTCTGGCTGTAGACGACGCTCGTGGTCGTGCTGCCAAAACCGGCCAACTCGTCCATGAGTTCCTCCAGACGCTCCATGGAGGTCGCGGCCACTTTCAGGGTGTAGCAGTCGTCGCCAGTGGTGCGCAGGCACTCCAGGATCTCCCGCCGCTCGGCAAGCAGCTGCCGCAGCGGCTGGTGGTGGTGGTTGCCCGGGTACTTCAGCCGGACGACGGCGAGCACGGGATAGCCGACCTTGGCCAGATCCACAGTGGCGTGGTAGCCGGTGATGACGCCAAGCGACTCCAGGTTCCGCACCCGTTCCGTGGTGGCCGACGAGCTGAGGTTCACGCGCCGCCCCAGCTCGCTGAGGGAGATACGAGCCTCCTCTTGCAGCTGGCCGATGATCGCCCAGTCGACGTCGTCAAGATTCGCGGTCATGGCGCGATTCTACCGGCAGAATCATGGAAGAGAGGCGGTATATCCGGGAAGCTGCCGTTCCACACGGCATGATCACCGGGATAGCCTCGACTCATGCAACTTGGTGTCAATGTCCCGAACTTCGGGCCCGGAACCGATGCCGGCGTGCTGCGCGAATGGGCGCGTACCGCGGAGGGGCTCGGCTTCGATCTCCTCATGGTTTCGGATCACGTGGCCGTCACCCCGGACGTGGCCGAGCGCTACCCGGAGCCGTTCTACGAGCCGTTCACCACGCTGTCCTGGCTGGCTGGTCTGACGACGAAACTACGGCTGGGCACGACCGTGCTCATCCTGCCCTACCGGCATCCGCTGCTGGTGGCCCGGATGGCCACCAACCTCAACCAGCTCAGCGGCGGCCGGTTCGTTCTCGGCGTGGGAGTCGGTTGGGCACGTCAGGAGTTCGACGCGCTCGGTGTGCCGTTCACTGCGCGCGGCCGACTGGCCGACGCACACTTGGGTGCCCTGCGGGACGCCTGGCGCACGGAGACCGGGAACGGCACCACACCGATACCGGTCTGGGTCGGCGGCCACAGCGAGGCAGCGATCCGACGCACCATCAGGTTCGGCGACTCCTGGCACCCCCTGCGGCTCCCCCTCTCCCTGATGCGCTCGGTCCTGTCGAAACACTCGCTGCCGGGGTTCTCGCCCCGTCTCGCCCTGCGGATCACCGGCGCACCGGTCGACGATCCGGACCGGCCCGCCGGTGTCGGGACCATCGAGCAGATCCTCGACGACCTCGACCAACTCCGTCTGCTCGGCGCGGACACCGTCGTACTCGACCCCTACCACGGAGATCCGGAGGAGACCCGTCGGCCCCACGCGGCCTGGCAGGCGCTCACCACCGTGGCCACACACTGGAGGAACCCATCGTGATCACCGCTTCCGACGAGACCTTCCTGCGGCGCGCCATCAGCATCGCGGCCCATGCGGTCACCCTGGGCGACGCACCCTACGGCTCCCTGCTGACCGGCCCGGACGGCGCGATCCTCGCCGAAGCCCACAACACGGTACGGCGCGACGACGACATCACCGCCCACCCCGAACTGAAGCTCGCCCGCTGGGCGGCGCGCCAACTCGACCCGGACACGGCCGCCCACACCACCATGTACACCAGCTGCCAGCCCTGCGGCATGTGCACCGGCGGCATCATCCGCTCCGGCATCGGCCGGGTCGTGTACGCGCTCTCCACCGAACAACTCGTCGAACTCAACCCGCAGTCGGGCGAATGGCCGACGGTAACCCAGGAAGGCCCGGCCCTGTTCGACCAGGCACGCTCCCCCGTCGACGCCTACTACCGCTCAGTGTGAGGACGTCGGATCGTCCGGCTGGCCTTGGTATGCCACAACGCGGGTCCCGTCCACACCCACGAACGCCCGATCGGACGGCCACGCCGAAGCGCGGTGAGTGTGAAGGATCCAAGGATCCGACGAGGTAGCCCATTCGTGCTGGCCGGTGCCGCATCCGGCAACGTTCGCCCTGTCGACGACGGCGCGTGGGCGCCGGGCGTCTGGAGTGCCGATGCCGTTGAGGACGCCGCCACGGCTCTGGAGGTACGCGCCGGGGCACTGTCCGAGCGCAGCCCGGAGGCCGCAGAGCTCCTGGACGTCATCCCGGCGGCGGTCGCCGCGCTCCGCGAACGCGTCGAGCGCGTACCGGCGACAGCCAGGCCGGCCCGCCGAACCGACGCTGCGGAGGACCCGGCGGGCGTCCTGCTCTACTCGCGCCGGAACCCGAGAAGTGACAGCAGCCGTGTGGCGGTTGTCCCTGCGGGTGCCTCCACCAGTCGAGGGCTGTGCTCCATCACAGCCTGGTGGCCAGCCAGATGGTCACAGCCGCAGTGGTGATGAGCCCGACGTTGAATGCGATCCGGCGGTCTTCGCCGGTCAGGTGGACGGCGATCGCACCTGCCTGGAGGAGTACGAAACCGCTGGCCGCGGCCAGCGCCAGCGGGAGCGCTATGCCCGTCAGCGGCGGCAGGATCAGGCCGGTCGCGCCGAGTATTTCGACCGTCCCCAGCGCCCTGAGGGCGGGCAAGGGCATGCGGTCGACCCAGGACATCATCGGCCGGAGCTGATCACGGCTGCGGATCACCTTCAGCGTGCCCGCGTAGACATAGAAGGTGGCGAGCAGTCCCGCGACGATCCAGTAGGCGATGTTCATCGTTCCCCTTCATGGGTCATCGGTTCACTGAGACCCGTCGACTGCTTCAGTCGAGGTCGGTGGCAGGCTCGGTCGCGTACCGGCTCATCGCGTCGATATTGGCCTGGGGCGTCAACGGCCGACCGCCGGCGAGCGCCTCATGGAGGTCCCGGAAGTACTGCACGTACGAGTCGGGGGTGAACGTGCTGAGCAGGACGGCGGGTTGGTCGGTCAGGTTGGCGAAGGTATGCGGGGTGCCGGGCGGAACCATCACGAGCGTGCCCGTGGTGGCGTCGTGGTCCTCGTCCCCGACGGTGAACCGCACGGTCCCGGAGAGGATGTAGAAGCCCTCGTCGTGCTGGGCGTGGCGATGTTGCGGCGGTCCCTGGGTATGCGGGGCCAGGACGGACTCGGTGATCGCGAGGCGGTGCCCGGTGTGACTGCCGTCCTCCAGGACGCGCATGCGCGTGGTGCCCAGCACGATCGTCTCGCCGTCGCCGGGACCCACTACGGATACGGCCGGGTCGGCCTGCGGCGCGTTGGCCTCAAATTCTTCGGTCATGCTCACCAGTGCACCGTCAGGTACCTGCCGGTGTCCAAGACCCATCCTGCCGCGCCGATACCCGATGGGTATCGTGGCAGCGTGGAGCTACGGACCTTGCGCTATTTCGTGGCCGTCGCCGAGGAACTGCACTTCGGCCGGGCCGCCACCCGACTGCACATGAGCCAGCCGCCGCTGAGCCGGGCGATCAAGCGGTTGGAGGCCGATGTCGGGGCCCTGCTGTTCGCCCGCTCACCCACCGGCGTCACGCTCACTCCGGTGGGCGCCCTGCTGCTCGACGAGGCACGCGGCCTCCTCGACCATGCCGACCGCGTCCATGTACGCGTGAGCGCGGCAGCCGGCGCCGCGACCCTCACCGTCGGCATCCTGGGCGACGGCACCGACCCGGGAGTGTCCAGGCTGGCCGCCGCCTACCGCCGAACCCACCCCGGCATCGACATCCGCATCCGCGACACCGATCTGACCGACCCGACGTGCGGGCTGCGCACCGGACTGGTCGACGTCGCCCTGACCCGGGCGCCCTTCGACGAGACCGCCCTGACGGTGCGTGCGCTGCGAACCGATCCGGTCGGTGTAGTCCTGCGCGCCGACGATCCGCTGGCCCGCTGCGACCGGCTGCGGCTGGCCGAGCTCCGCGACCGACGCTGGTTCCAGTTCCCGCGGGGCACCGACCCCATCTGGCAGTCGTACTGGAACGGCGGCACGCCGCGCGAGGGCCCAGTGGTGCGCGCCGTCCAGGAATGCCTGCACGCCGTGCTGTGGAACGGCACGGTCGGCCTGGCCCCCCTCGGACACGACCTGCCCGCGGAGCTGACCGTGGTGCCGCTGATCGACATGGTGCCGAGCCGAGTGGTGGCGGTGTGCAACGAGGGCGACACCAACCCGTTGATCCGATCCTTCATCGAGATCGCGGCAGCCGCCTACCGTCACTGAGCGCCGCGACCGGTGCCGCCGCTGCTCGTGAACCGTTCGAACACAGTGGCCCCCGGAGGCTCCCGGAGTGGGGTTCTGGCATACATCCGTGAACGATCTTGCTGGCCTTCCGTCAGCAGGACGTACCTACCACGTGAGCTGGGCGGACTGGATGTCACGAGAGCCTGCTGGAGTCCTAGCCAGAATCGTTCACGGAATGTGTGGCAGAACCAAAATCAGACCATCAAAGCCCGGCGAGCAGACGTAGCGGTAGTAACGGTGGCCGGCTTCTTCTTCCGAGACTGTGTCGTCTTCGTATTGCACGATGTCGCCGGAGATCAGAAGCTCATGCCGCCAGATTCGAGGTCTTCGATGGCCACTCGGCCCTCCCCATTCCGGGACGCGCGACGAGCTCGGTCCCTCCGGCCGATGACCCTAGCGGGAGGGTCAGACAGCCGGGGCCGAGAGCACCCTGGAGATGGCGCCTCAACCGGCGCCGTCTGAACCGGGAATCCCACCCGAAGCGAATGCCCGATCGCGCCGGGGGGGAAGGACGCTGCGGCGCACTGGGCGCGGGGCGCAGCGGGTGAGCTCTCGTCGTCGGTGTTCAGGCTGGGTGATCCGTTCACCGGGGTTGGAGGGCGACGCCCTCCCGGCCGATCGCCCGGACCGAAACGGCTCCCGGCGGATCGCACAGTCGCACACACGGTGACCTGCGGAGATGCCGCCGTTCCGACATGTGGCACGGTTCCTGCCGGCTGGCCATAAGGGGGGTATTGTCGTCCGGTCACGGACGGCAACCGGATCGTCTGTTCAACCCAGGGGAACCAACATGACTGATCTGAACTCGCTGCGGGCAAGCCTTGCGTCAGGTGAGCACGAGTTCGCCGACACCCTGGCCTTCGTCACCGCGCACTACGAGTACCAGCCGCAGGCGTTCCGCAACGGGGAACTGGAAAATGCCGCAGGTGCGAACGAGGGCTCCTGCAAGACGCTGGGACTGGCCCTGCTGGAAGGGCTGAGCGACCAAGAGGCGCTGCTGGCATTCGGTGAGCACTATCGCAGTGTGCTGGCGACGCCGAACGACACTGATCACGGCAACATTCGCAACCTCATGGCCCATGGCCTGGCAGGGGTGACCTTCGCCGGACAACCGCTGGCCCGCAAGAGCTGAACAGCGGACTCCGGGCGAGCGCCAAGGGTCACGACCACCACTCCGCCCCGAAGGCCTCGTGTCGCGGTCGCCGGCAGCGCTGCCTGCAGCGGCGGCGCGGGTTCGGGTTGGGGCTTGCCGAGGCCAGTGCCGCGCACGACCAGCATTGCTCGCAGCGTCCGGCCCGCGGTGTGAAGGCGGCGCCGGTGGACTTCCTTATGGAGCTGAAGAACCGCTCCCGTCGTGTCACTGAGGGGTGGTGCCCCAGGTGAAGGTCTCGTAGCCGCGCATCGCCCGCAGCGTCATGCGGGCTGCGTAGCCCTTGCCTTCCCGAGGGTCGGTGACGCGGATCCGGGCGCGGCGGGTGATTGAGCCGAAGAAGACGACTCCCGCCCCGCCGAGTACGGGCAGCGGCACGAGCGCGACCAGCGAGCCCAGGACCGGCACGAGACCCATGAGGACCGGGATCGCTCCGCACAGGGTGACCGCGTACCGGCTGCGGATCCGACTGATGGCGGCCAGGCCGGCGCCCTGCGCGTAGGCGCAGCTCACGAACGCTCCTAGGGCGCCGCCGAGTGCGGTGCCCCGTCCCTGGGCGCGCAGGCTGCACGCGATGACGCGGTCGTCGACCGGTCTGTCGACGACCGTTCCCACCGCGATCAGGGACGCGGTGGATTCCGTCATGGAGACGGGCGTGACGACGAGCACGGTGGCGATGAGTGGTGCCTCGAACTGCGCGGCGCCGAGGGCGAACGGTTCGGGGAGCGTGAACAGCGGTGCCTGGGAGAAGTGGTGGAAGTCGACTTTGCCCATCGGCACCGCGACGGCCGTGCCGGCGATGAGGCCGAGCAGGAGCCGGCCGAACAGGCGCGGCGCAATCCGGTGAACGGGGCTGTCCAAGACGGCTCCGACGCCGTGATCACACCAGCCACCACAAGATCATCTCACCCTCGACTGGACGCTTTGGGAGGCGGCCTTGGCCCGTCTGAGGCAGTCAGCCCTCGAGCCGAATGGCAACCTCGCGCAGGGCACAGGACTCGGCGGCGCGGATACGCGTGCGGACCAGTGTCCGCATCATCGCCGCGCCTGCCACCACGGCACAGAGATGCAGCACCACCGCGACGGTGAGGCTCTCCGGCGGCGTGACATCGGCCGGATCCGCCAGCGCCACATACAGCATGAGGGGCAGCTTCCAGGCGCTCCATGCGAACAGTGAGCCTGATCCGACCCACCCGAATGTCAGCGGGAGCCAGCGCGGCAACCCGGCAGGACGTGCCCGGGCGACCGTCCAGATGCCGGCGGATCCGGCCAGTGCCCAGAACCCCGATACGGCGACCAGCGCGTACCAGTCGGTGTTCCGCTGGGCCGGGTGGGCGATTCCCAGAGTGCCTCCGACCGCCCAGTAGAGCCAGACCAGACCGACTACGGCACCGACGACAGCCGCCCACGGCGGCACCGTACGTGGCCCGTCACCAGCGCGCCCGATGAACGCATCCGGCCAGCGGCGCCGCAGATACGCCGGGACGGCGAGAGCCAGCCCCAGCCCCATCCCCACGAAGCTGAACTCGACCAGTACGCCCTCCCAGACCGGCATGGCCGGGTCGTCACCGCCGACGCCCTGCGAGTCACCGCCCACGTTCAGGAGCGCACTGAACAGGCCGAAAGGCAGCGCCGAGACGAGGAACCCCGACCCCACCCAGGAGCAGAAGGCCACCAGCGCCCCCGGTATCCGCATCCCCCACGGCCGCACCAGCGCGAGCGCCAGAGCAATCCCGATCACCGCCATACCGACCGTGACGGTGTTGAGCACCACCCACTCCGCCAAGCCGAACCCATTGCCGATCGGCACCACCCCCATGAGGGAGCCGACCACCCACGAGACTTTGATCAGCAAGTACGGCGACAGCGCCAGAGCCGCCCCATACGCCGCGTTCCGCCCGACCCGATCCCAGCGATCCACCCGAACTCCCCTTCCATCAGCAGGATTCCAAGCCTCCGGCCTTACCGGCCCGGCCACGTCCCCCGCCGGACGTATCCGCCTCCCCCACCCGGGGGAGACGGCGGGTGGCAGCTGAGTACCGACGATCAACATCACCAGCCCCACGGACGGCCACGACATGGGCTTCGCCCGGGGGAACGCCGACCCGCAGCCCGCGCCGAACAGCCCGGGCGACTCCCTCGTCGCCAACGACATCAGCCCCGACGGGTGGGCGGTCGAGGCCGAGCTGAGCACCGGCCGCATCGCCTCCACGCGCGGCCACAGGGCGATCTACATCGCGGTCGATTCCGGCAACCTGCCCGAGGGGCACCCGTACAAGCTGCGTGGGTGCATCGTGAAAGGCGGCGAGCGCAAGTGCACACCTTGGACGCCCGTCCACGCCGGATCCGCTGAAGGGCCGGGCCGCCTCAGCCGCCCGGCCGACGCGCGGCTCTCGGGCAGGGGGCGCCGCTGTTCGAGCTCGGCCTGCGGGAGCGAGCGTGTCAGCACGCGAAGCTGGATCACAGCGGACCTTCTCGCCGCCCGGTACAACCTCAGCAACCGCACCGCCGAACGCCTCATCAGCAAAGCCCACACGCACACCGCCTGAGCCCCAGGAGCCGTACGCAGGCCCGCCCGGTCAGCCGGTGCGGGGGGGGAGAGAGAGACACGCACTGTGCGTTGCGCCACGGTCACGTAGCCGTTGCGCAGGATCAGGGTGCGGGTGCCGCCGTAGCGGTAGCGCAGATCGGCGATGGCGACCAGACGGCCGCCGGGCCGGACGCCGGCCTCGGTCCCGTCCCGCAGTCGGCGCCACGTCGTCACCCCGGAGCAGCCCACGGTCTTCGTCGGGACGTCGTGCCGGGCGTCACCGAACAATCCAAGCGATAGCCCCAGGCGCCAGCGCGGCCGGCAGCCGGCCTCAGCCCGCGACTGCGGCCGCGCCCCCGCCGAACGGATTCAGCGCAGGCTTGCGGCCTGAGTACAGGCGTCGACGATCCGCTGCACCTGGGCGTCAGTGAGGCCGGCGTGCAGGGAGAGGCGGACCAGCGAGCGGGTGCGGGGGGTGGCCGGGGGGCAGAAGACCGAGCCGAAGACGCCGTGGTCTTCGAGTGTGTCGCGCAGGGCCATGACCTGTCGTTCGTCGCCCGCCACGAGGGCGAGGATGTGGCTGGCGGAACCGTGGAGGGCGAGGTCCGCGGCGGTGAGTTCTTCCCGTACGCGGGCGGAGATCGCCTGCAGGCGGGTGCGGCGCCAGGTGTCCTGGCGGACGACGGCCAGGGTTTCGGTGAGCCCGGCGATCTCGTGGGGCAGCAGGGTGGAGCTGAACACCGCCGGGTGGGAGCCCATCTTGAAGTGGCCGGTGAACTCCTCGTCGCAGGCAGCGATGAAGCCGGCCCTGCCGGCGAAGGCCTTGGAGAGGCTGGCGGTACGGAAGTGCACGCGTGCGGTGAGGCCGAGGGCGGCCGCCATGCCTTCGCCGAGATCGCCGTGGATGCCCAGGGAGTGGGACTCGTCGAGCACCAGGACGCAGCCGTACTCCTCGGCGAGCCCGGCCGTCTCCGTCAGGGGGCAGAGGCTTCCGTCGGTGCTGTAGACGGAGTCGACCAGGATGACCCCGGGCCCGTGGTCGATGATGCGGCGGCGAAGATGGGCGGTGTCGTTGTGCCGGACCCGGTGGAGGGACGCGCCCGCGATGCGGGCGCCGTCCCACAGCGACATGTGGGCCAGCATGTCGATGTAGACCGGCATGCCAGGCTCAACCAGCAGGGCTTGGAGCAGGCCCGTGTTGGCAGCCCACCCCGACTGGCACAGGATCCCGGCCGGAGCCCCCATGTGCGCCGCGAGCCCTTGCTCCAGCAGCAGCTGGGGATGCTCCCCGTGGAGGAAGACGCCCGACATCAGCGCGTCGGTGCCGTGGGCATGGAGCGCCTCGGTCATGGCCTTGACGATGCGCGGGTGGCGGGCGAGGCCGAGGTAGTCGTTGTGGTTGACCAGCACCGCGTCCGGGCCGGGCGGCCTGCCGTGCAGGGGGTGGCGGCCGTCCCAGTCGTCGCGCACGCGCCGCAGGTGGCGCTCGATCCCGCGCCGGAAGGGTTCGGGAAGGCGCGGGGCCGTCATGGTGGTGGTGTTCATGTGCTGCGTGAACCTTTTGCCGGCGGGTGGTCAACTTCGCTTCACAGAAGCCGTATCAAAGCAGATGGCCGATCGTTTCCTCCCGTGTGATCACCATCGGGTGATCTTTGTGCCCCTGCGGGCGAATCAAGAGGAGAAGACCTGTGACTGCTGCTACCGGAGTGCTGGACATCAAGCTCGCCCGCGCCTTCGCGATGCTCGACGTCGACGCCGACGGCAACCTGCGCGAGGAGGACCTCCTCGCCCTCAGCAACCGCCTCGCCGCCGCGTTCGACATGAGCAGCGACGCCACGAAGATCGCCCGCCTGCGCGCATCGTTCACCCAGCTGTGGGCCCACGACCTGTCCACCATGGACGCCGACGACGACGGCCGGCTCGACCAGGCCGAGTTCATCGCCGGCATGCGCAAGGCCGCCGCCAACGACCGCGAAGGGCTCCTGCAGCGCCTGAGTGTCATGGTCGACGCCTGGATGGACATCTGCGACACCGACGGCAACGGCCTCATCAACGAGGACGAGTTCCAGACCATGTACATCAAGTCCCTCGGCGCCTCCCCCGCCGACCTGAAGGTCGCCTTCGCCAAGCTCGACACCGACAGCGACGGCACCCTCGGCCGCGACGAGATCCGCCGCGCCACCGAGGAGTACTACACCAGCGAAGACCCCAAGGCCCCCGGCAACTGGCTCTTCGGCAACCTGTAACCCACCACCCCGGGCCAGAGACCCTCAACGGCCGAACCCCTCGGTGGGCAGGCAGGGGCGTGGCCGGACCACCCGGTCCGGCCACAGCGGCCACCGCACCCAGGCAGCCCGAGCGTCAGAGCAGCCACCCACACACCAGGTGCTGGTCGGGAGAACGGCAGGGTGCTTGAAGCCCTGGTAAGAACCGTGTCACCAGCCGCGAGCGTGGATCTGCTGCGCGGGCTGGGGCAGTTCGGGCGCGGCCGTCGCCTCGGCGAGTGTGCCCTGGCCCGCCCTTCGGGCCTCCTGCCGCCTGCAGGGCGGAGCAGGAGGCCATGAGGGCCACCTACCGGGCGCGCCTCAGCTCACCGCCTGCTTCACGAGTGCGGCGATCCGCGCCTCCACCTCGGCCGTCACTTCGGTCAGGGCGAAGACGGCCGCCCACATCGGGCCGTCGTCCAGCTGCGCCTGGTCGCTGAAGCCGAGCGTCGCGTAGCGCGCCTTGAACTTCTCCGCGCTCTGGAAGTAGCAGACGACCTTGCCGTCCAGCGCGTAGGACGGCATCCCGTACCAGAGCTTCGGCGCGAGGACCGGGGCGGTGGCGGTGATGACGGCGTGGACGCGCTCGGCCATGGTCCGGTCCGCGTCCTGCATCTCGGCGATCTTCGCGAGCACGTCCTGTTCCGCCTCGGCCGCCTTGTCCGCCTTCGAGCTGCGGCGCGCCGCCTTCTTGAGTTCCTGTGCGTGGTCCTTCATCGCGGCACGCTCCTCGGCCGTGAATCCCTCGTGTGCGCGGTTGTCGGTACTGCTCATGGTGGATCTCCTTCGTGAGGCTCTGGATGTGTGGATCTTGAGAGCAGGGGCCGTACGGCGGGACCGGGCGAGGCGTCAGACCAGCCAGCGACCGTCGCGCATCAGCTCACGGTCGGCCAGCTCGTTCTCCTCCCGCCAGGCCCGGATGCGGTGGGGAGTGATACGGAACCAGCGGTACCGGGTGGTCGGGGAGCGCGGGTCGAAGCCGGTGCGTGCGGCGAACCGGTCACCCAGGTGCGGCGGCAGCGCGTCGATGGCGAGGACCTCTACGTGGCCCTCGATCATGGCGACGTCGCGGGTGTGGCCGAGGGCGAGCCGAGCGGTCCGGGTGGCGGCCAGGTTCCGGCCGGTGGGGCTCTCTGCCGGGGTGGCCGCCAAGAGCGCCTCGCCGTCCCAGTCGAAGGACAGCGGTACCAGGTGTGGGGCTCCGTCCGCCGAGGCACTGGCCACCCAGACGTCGATGTCGTGGCCGAGCCGGTGCTCGGTGTCGCGACGGCGCTGTGCGCGGGAGCGGGGTGGGGCGCTCATCAGTCCTGCAGCAGTCCGATGGGGTTGCCGTCGGGGTCGATGGCGATGGCCACCAGGCGGCCGCCGCCGACGTCGTGCGCGGGCTCCTTGACGGTGGCACCCGCGGCGGTCAGTTCGGCGAGCTTCGCCTCGATGTCCGGCACGTGCCAGTAGGCCAGCGACGAGGTCAGGCCCTGCGGTCCGCCGCCCGGGAGGAGGCCGACGTGCTGGCCGGCGGCCTCGAAGCCGACGTAGTAGGGCCCGTCGGTCTGCGGGGCGACACCGAGCAGTGCGGCGTACACCGCCTTGGCCTGGGCGAGGTCGGACACGGGATGCAGCACGGTCTTCATCCCGTGGGTGGAAGAGCTGGTCACGGTCACTCCTGTCGTCGCGGAAACGATTGGCCCGGTGTGGTCCGGTGTGGTCCGCCGGGCTCGTTCCCTGTGATCACAGCTTCCCCCGGGCGGGGTACGGGGCGCCTCCGTGCTGACCACGGAAAGCACTACGGATAATGACCGGGTGTCCACTCCAGTGATCTCGGCTCGAGAAGCCGACGTGCTCGAGCTGCTCGGGGAGCACCTGAGCAACGCAGAGATAGCCGCGCGGCTGTTCATCTCCGTACGGACGGTCGAGTCGCACGTCTCCTCGCTGCTCAGGAAGTTGGAGGTGCCGGACCGGCGGGCGCTGTCCCGGCACGCGCCCGGACCGACGCGTGCCGAACCGACGCGTGCCGAGCAGGCGCGCCCGGCACCCGCGCTTCCGGCACCGTTGACGGCGTTCGTCGGCCGGACACGGGAACGCGGGGAGCTGGCGGCAGCGGTGACGGCGCGTCGGCTGGTGACCGCCGTCGGTCTGGGCGGGGTGGGCAAGACGCGGCTCGCGCTGGCGGTGGCGGCTGACGTGGCGGGCGACTTCGCCGACGGGGTGTGCTTCGTCGACCTGGTCCCGGTGACCGATCCCGGGCGGGTGGGCGCGGCGGTCGCGGCGGCCATGGGCGTGGGCGAGCAGCCCGGGCGCGGCATCGACGACGCGCTGGTGGCCGCGTTGGCGGACCGTCAGGTGCTGCTGGTACTGGACAACTGCGAGCAGGTGCGCGACGGGGTGGCGCCGTTCCTGGAACGGCTGCTCGTGGCGTGCCCGGGGATACGGGTGCTCGCGACCAGCCGGGCGCGGCTGATGGTGCCGTTCGAGTGGGTCTTCCCGGTTCCGCCGCTGTCGCGCGTGGGCGGCGGCGGGTCGGAGGCGGTGGCCCTGTTCCTGGAGCGGGCGGCGGCGGTCGGCAGGGCCCCGGCTCCGGCGGAGCGCGACCGGATCGCGGCGCTGTGCGAACGGCTCGACGGCATGGCGCTGGCCATCGAACTGGCGGCGGCGCGGTGGGCCACGCTCGGTTTGGACGGCCTGGCGGCCGGCCTCGGCGACCAGCTCCGGATCCTCGCCGGCGGCCCCCGTGCCGACGGCAGGCACCGGTCGGTGCGGGCCGTCCTCGACTGGAGCCACGACCTGCTCGAACCGCAGGACCGGGCACTGCTGCGTCGGGTGTCGGCGTTCGTCGCTCCGTTCACCGTCGAGGCGGCCGCCGAGGTGGCCGCCCCGGTGGCCGGGTTCGCCCCGCTGGAGGCGGCCGCGGTCACCGACGGGCTCGGCAGGCTCGCCGAGCAGAGCCTGCTCGCCGTGACACCGTCCGACACCGGCACCCGCTACCAGGCGCTGGAGACCCTGCGTCAGTACGGCACTGAGCGGCTCGCCGACGCCGGTGAGCTGGACGACGTACGGTCGCGCCACCTGGCATGGTGCCTGGCCGGTGCGGCCGCCCTCCAGGAGGGTGGCGGCTCGGACTGGCGGGCCCGGTTCGACGCGGTCGCGGAGGACCTGCGGGCCGCCTTGACCTGGGCCGCGGGCCGGCCGGAGCAGCGCGCGGACGCGTGCCGTCTCGCCTTGTCCATGGCCGAGCTGGCCTTCACCCGGAACCTGCTGGGCGAGGCCCAACAGCGCTACGAACAGGCGGCCTTGCTCGCTTCCGGCGCCGATGCCGCCGCCGCATTGCGGCAGGCCGCCGGGGTGGCCGGGTGCCGCAGGCTCGGCGACGACATGTACCGCCTGCACCGGGCCGCCGCCGAAGCCGCCCGCCGGGCCGGGGACGGCGCCGGGGCCGCCCGTGACCTGGCGGCCGCCGCCACCGCCGCCTACCGCTTCTCCAGCACGTTCAGCAGCCGGGTTCCGTCCGTGGACGAGGTGACCGGCCTGCTCGCGGCGGCGCGCGAGCTGACCGGTGACGACGACTCGGCCGCCGAGGCGGCTCTCGCGCTGGCCGAGGCCGCGGTGGTCGCGGACGCGTTCGGCGCGGTCCAGGGAGCCCCGGACAACACCGCACCGGACACCGTCGCGTGCGCCGAACGGGCCGTCGAACTCGCCCGGCGCGCGGGAGACCCGGTGGCACGGTCCGCCGCCCTCGACGCGCTCTCCGGCGCCCAGAGCTGGGCCGGTGAGAGCTTCGCCGCCGCGTCCGCGGCCCGGGCCCGGATCGACATCCTGACCTCGGCACCGAGCACCCCTGCCCGGACGCACGAGCTGATCGATGCCCTCGCCATGGCCGCCGCGACCGCCGTCGGCACGGGCGAGCTGCCGGCGGCCCGCCGGTGGGGCGGCCAGCTCGCGGGCCAGCCGCAACTGGCAGAGGTGGGCGACCACGCCACGTCCTGGCTGCTGGTCGCGGACGCGTTCGCGGGCCATGCCGACGCGGTGCTCACCAGCAGCGTGCGCTTCCTCGACGCGTGGGAGCAGGCCGGCGGGCAACGGTCGTTCTCACTCGGTCCGGCCGCCGCGTCCGTCGCGATGATCCACGGCCTGCGAGGCGACCACGAGGCCCGGGCGACCTGGCTCACGATCACCGACCGGGCAGGCAGCAAGGAGGATCACGACCACGGCCACGGCGCCGTCTTCGACGCCATGGTCCTGCTCCACCACGGGGACGCACAGGCGGCCCTGGAGCGCATCGCGCCGGAGCCGGAGCAGGTGTGGAAGTGGGTCTGCTGGGTCTGGCTGCACTGGTACGCGGCGCTCCGGGCCGAGGCGGCGGTCCTCGCCGGGCACCCGGACGCCCGGGCGCGGGTCGCCGCCGCCCGGGCCCTGGTCGCCGGGAACCCGGTCGCCACCGCCCTGGTGGACCGGGCGGAGGCACTGCTCGGCGGCGATCTGCCGCAGTTGCTCGCCACCGCGTCGGCGTTCGAGACGGCCGGCTGCCGCTACCAGTGGGCGCGCACGCTCCTGCTCGCCGGGGGCACGCACGCCGCGGCCGGCGCGTCCGCACTGGCCGGCCTCGGACTCGCGCCCATGGCCGTTCGGCAGCCGCACCTCTGGCGCCCCTGAACAAACCGGAGCAACGCGGCCGTGGGAATCTCCGCCGCCGCTCCGGAGGCCGCCCGCAGGGCGACGGCCGCGCAGAGCAGGAGGACGCCGAGCGCCACCGGCCATGCGAGTGGGTCGCCTTGGGCCGCACCGGCCGTCGCCCAGGCCGCTCAGCCCCCCGGCCCGCACAGGGCGGCCAGTGCGGTGAGGGAAGGAACGGCCGGACCGGCGAAGACGATCGCGATGCCGACGACGGCCGAACCGGTGCCGAGGGCCCGGGCCCGCCCGGCCAGGGCGGGCCGCACCTCGATCAGCGTCCCCACGGCCACCGTCAGCCAGGCCAGGGCCAGATGCGCACCGAGGGCCACGGGCAGGGCGGTGAGCCGTGGGTGGCCTTCGAGCAGCAGCGCGAGGGCGGCCGTCAGGGTACCGGTGAACAGACCCACGGCGGTGGCGACGACCACGGCGCGGGCCAGGCGGGGGCGCAGCAGCCGTCCCCGGTCGCCGGGCAGCGGCAGCAGCCAGGTGATCTCGGCCGTGCCCAGCAGCACCGGGCCCAGTCGTACGCATGCGGCCATCTGGGCCGCCCACAGCAGCAGGCCCGTGCCGACGAGGGCGGCGCGGGCGGCGGCGCCGCCGGGGGCGCCGAGGCCGTGGCTGATGGCGGGGGCCGTCCGTACCAGACCGGCAAGCACCACGACGGCCGAGACGGCGACGCAGACCCACGACCACACGTCGTCGAAACGGGGCCGTCCCGCACCGCGTGCCCGCCGGGCGTGCGCCACCTGTGCCATGGCATCGGCGGTGGCGTTCCCCTCGTCCCTCGCGAGATCGGTGGTCACCGCCACGGCGACGCCACCGCCACACCGGTCACTTCGGCAGGCGTGCCGAGGGCCGCGACGCGTCCCCGGTCCAGGAGCAGTATCCGGTCGGCGGCCTCCTCCACGGTCGCCCGGTCGTGCGACGCCAGCAGGACCGCAGTGCCGTTCGCCTTGGCTGCCGCAGTGCGGTGGCGAGTCGGTGCCGGGCGGCGGTGTCCAGTCTCTGTTCGGGCTCGTCCACGACGATCAGGCGGGCCGGGCGCACCAGGACCGAGGTGAGCACGAGCATCTGGCGCTGTCCCGCCGACAGCGCGTCGGGGAACGCGTCGATCCGGTGGTCCAGCCCGAGTTGCGCGAGCACCCGTTCCGTGGCGGGCCCGGCGTCCTTGCCCATGCCGTGCGCGGTGGCGACCATGCGGATGTGCTCACCGACCGTCAGGTCGGGAAAGCACTCGGCCCCGTCGAGGAGCAGTGCGACGTCGCGCCGGAAGGCGGCGTCCGCCTCGCGCGGCGGTCGGCCGGCGAAGAACACCTCCCCTTCGTCGGCTTGCTGTCGGCCGACGCAGACGCGCAGCAGCGTCGACTTGCCGGAGCCGTTGGCACCGGCGAGGGCCAGGCAGTGGCCCGCTCGCAGATCCAGGCTCACGTCGTCGAGCACGGGCTCGCCGCCGTAGGCAATGTGAATGCCGGTGGCCCGCAGCACAGGCTCCGGCCCGGTGTCCGCCGTGTCACTCATGTCCGGACGCCTTCGTTCCCGTTCGCCTGTCCGGTTGCTTCGCGCTGCGCGGCACGGAGCCGTGCGGCCGCCTCCGCCAAAATGTATTGATCATGCACGAATATACCCAGGCGGTTCAGCGTCACGTGGGTGTGGGAGATGAGCAGACCGGCCTCGGCGCCGTCGCCCAGGGAGGCGGTCGCGAGGGGCAGCGCCGCGGCCAGGGATCCGGCCCACGGGGACACCGCGGACGTGCGCCCAGCCAGCACGCTCGCGCTCACCTTGGCGCGTCCCGTGAGCAGTTCGGCCCATTCGGCCGCCCTGCGGGCCAGCTCGCCGGCCGGGAAGACCTCCCGGGGAGCGGACCGGGACCAGCCACGCCAGTAGGCGGCGTGCAGCCTCAGCTGGCGCTCGACCGGGTCATCGGCCGCTTCCGGACGCGGGGCCAGGGCAGCGGCCTTGAGGAGGACCTCAAGGCCCAGCAGCCTCAGCCGAAGCTCGTCCAGAACGGATCCGGCGGCGCGCAGGGACAGTTGGCTGGACAGCATGAAGGCCTCCTCCGCCGCCTCCAGTGCCGGCCCGGTTCCGTAGCGCGCGGTCTCCGGTACGTAGAGCGCCGGATGGACGCCCGGCGCGAGCACGGTGGCCGCCACCCGCCGGTCCACCGTCGGGTCGCTCGCCGTGGAGGCGGCGGCGAGGTCGCCCACCGAACGCAGGTAGTCCCGCGGGGCGTGGCCGTCCTGCGGCAGGCCGGCGAAGGCGTGCCGCACCGCCGCGTCCAGGTCGGCCAGCCACCCCCGCCTCCCGGCCGCTGAGCGAGGCGTCCAGGGTCTCCTGGGCCGTGCGCATCGCCTCGGCGTACTTCGGCTCGGACAGTCGCTGCCAGGCCAGGTCCGGGGCGATGCGCTCGACCCGGCTCATCACCCACCAGATGTTGCCGAACGGGGTCCCGCCCCCCACGCACTGTCGGCAGCCTCGGTGATCACTAGAGCGTGTTTAGAAAGTGCTTTCACAGCCACTCATCGATCATGGCAATGTTGACCGTGGCCTCGTAACGGACGGCCAACTTGTCGTACCGGGTAACGACTGCGCGACGGCGCTTGAGGCGGCCGATCCCGCACTCCACCGCGTGACGCTCGCGGCAGTCGGCCTTGTCGAACGTCGGGGGTCGGCCGCCGGCGGAGCCCCGCTTCCTACGGTTGCGGATCTGATCCCTGTTCTCCGGGATGGTGCAGCGTATGCCGCGCCTGCGCAGGTAGGCGCGGTTCGCCCGGGATCCGTAGGCCTTGTCCGCTCGCACCTTCCTGGGCCGGGTGCGCGGGCGCCCGACTCCGGTGCGGGGCACCTCGATCCGCGCCAGGACGGTCTGGAACTGCGGGGAGTCACCCCACTGGCCGGGGGTAATCACGATCGACAGGGGCTTCTGCCCCTGCTCGACCGCGAGGTGGATCTTCGTCGTCAGGCCTCCCCGGGAGCGTCCGAGGCCGTGGTGGGCAGGTTCGGTCTCGACGCCACCGGGAGACTCCTTCTGGAGGTCCCCCTTTTACGGGCCCCAGCCGCGTGCTGGTGCGCACGGCAGACCGTGGAGTCCACCGAGACGTCCCAGGTGATCAGGCCCTTCGCGTCCGCCCGGGTCCGGAGCCCGACCACCACGGCGGCCCAGGTCCCGTCGCGCTGCCAGCGCCGGAACAACCCATACACCGACTCCCAGGGCCCGTACCGCTCCGGAACGTCCCGCCAGGGCGCTCCCGTGCGAGTCCGCCACCGAATCCCGTCGATCAACTGCCGCCGGGAGTACGTCGCAGGTCGCCCCGGCTTCACGCCCACCGGCAGCAACGGCGCCAGCCCGGCCCATTGTTCGTTCGTCAGATCTCCACGCCCCACGACAAAATCGTCGCAGAGCTTGATCTACTTTATAGACAGGCCCTGGTGTGGACACGGCCGCCGCACCCCGGCTATCGCAGGAGCTGCAGGACGCCCTGGGGGAGCTGGTTGGCCTGGGCGAGCATGGCCTGCGAGGCCTGGGTCAGGATGTTGTTCTTGGTGAACTCCACCATCACGTCGGCCATGTAGGCGTCCCGGATCGTGCTGTCCGAGGCGGTCAGGTTCTCGACCGCGTAGTCCGCACTGCGGAAGGCGGACTCCAGGCCGTTGGAGAACGCGCCGAGGTTGGACCGCTGGTCGGTAACGGACTTGATGGCGACGTCGATCTTCGCGATCGAACTGTTCGCGTCGATCGCGGTCATGACGTTCACCGGCCGCGAGACGGCGCCGCCGGCCAGGGGCTGCGTGTCGTCCTGCGCGGCCGGTGCCGTGGCCTCGCCGGCGAAGAGGTGCGTGACGTTGGCGGCGAAGATGTTGACGGCCAGGGCCTCGTTGGTGTTCGCCCCGACGTGTACGCGCAGGGTCCAGGACGCCTGGTCACGCAGGGAGGCGGGGGCGTCGGCCTCCTCCTGGGCGGCAACGCGGTCCAGGTCGGCCGCGAGTTGCTCGACCTCGGCCTGGATCGCCAGGCGCTGCGCATCGTCGGGGGTGAAGTTCGCGGACTGGACCGCCAGGACGCGCATCTGATGCAGGATCCGGCCGGCCTCCTCGAGGCGGCTCTCGGTGTCCTGAAGGAAGGCCACGGTGTCGATGGCGGGGACCTCGACGGCCTCGTCCACGGCATCCGTGCCGTCCTCGGTACCCCAGTCGGCCCAGAACTCCCACTCGTCGATGTCCACCACGGCATCGTCGCCCAGGGATGCCAACTTGACCTGGAAGGCGGTGAGTCCGTCCTGCTGTTCGGCGATGCCCTGCAGTGCGATTTTGATCCGTTCGGTGCTCCTGACCGCGGCCTCAGGTGAGGAGACCTCCAGCGGAGCGGGCGGTTCGACCGTGATCGGCGCAGGCTCGGCGGCCGGCTGGGGGTCGGGGACCTCGACCTGGCTGGCGAACAGGTTCGAGAAGTCGGGGGTGACGAAGTTCAGGACGAGCGCCTCGTCGGGCTTGTCGGTGACCGGCGTGCTCAGCGTCCAGGCGGTCAGGGCCTGCGGGTCGGAGGCTGCGGTGCGCTGGGAGGTGAGCGCCCTCATCTTGTTGAAGTCGGCTTGATCCGCGATTCGGCCGATCTCGTCGGTGAGTTGGTCGACCTCGATCTGGATCGCCGACCGGTCCTCCTCCGAGTAGGTGCCGTTGGCACTCTGGATGGACAGCACGCGCATCCGCTGGAGCACACCGGTCAGCTCCTTGAGGTGGCCCTCGGTGGTCCGGATGAAGTCGAGTGCATCGGAGGCGTTCCGGCTGCCCTGGGTAAGCCCCCGTGACTGGGTGCGGAGCTTCTCCGAGACCGCGAGGCCGGCCGCGTCGTCCTGGGCGCGGTTGATGCGCATGCCCGAGGAGAGCCGCTCGGTGTTCTTCCCCAGCACGTCCAGGTTCTCCTGGTAGACCCGGTTGGTGTTGATCGCGTTCATGTTGTGATTGATGATCACGAAGAGGCCTCCTGGCAGAGAGATGGCACAGGTGAGTGACGGTCGCGAGAGTGCGCGCTATCCCCGCCTGGAGGCGATTCTGCCTTCGCAGGGCAGGCCCCTCCGGTGTGCCCAGCAGAACCCATCCGATGTGGTGAACGATCAGGCGACGTTACTCCGTTGACGGAGCGAATTTGCTAGATTCGGCCCACGCGTGAGTTGGACGAATAGCCGCAGATACTGTCTGATGGTGCAATCTGGGGCATTCAGGCTATATGTCTGATTTACCCCCTGGGGTATGTCGGTGCACTCAAACGCCTTCCTGGCGGCCCATCTGCGGCCTGCGGAGACCTTGTTGGTGCATCTACTCGGTCTCCGGATGGCCGGAGCCGACCACGGGAAGACGCCGTCCCAAGCCACTGTGGCATCGGCGATCTGGCACCGCCCGTGATCGCCAGGGCAGGTCCACCACGCTGCCCGTCGACTCCTGCCCGAAGCATCTGCCTCAGCAACAGCCAAGGGATCAGATCCGCAACCGTAGGAAGCGGGGCTCCACCGGCGGCCGACCCCCGACGTTCGACAAGGCCGACTGCCGCGAGCGTCACGCGGTGGAGTGCGGGATCGGCCGCCTCAAGCGCCGTCGCGCAGTCGCTACCCGGTACGACAAGTTGGCCGTCCGTTACGAGGCCACGGTCACCATTGCCATGATCGATGAGTGGCTGTGAAAGCACTTTCTAAACACGCTCTAGTGCCCCGTGCGCAACAGCAGCAGCCATGACGGCGTCCGCGTCCGGGACATAGACCCGCAACAGGGAGGGCATCACCGGCCAGTCGGGCCGTCGGTCGAAGGCCAGCACGACCGTGTCGCCGACTCGGATCTCGCCGTGACCGATGGTGCCGTCCTCGACCGGCACCCGTGCGATCTCTTCGCCATCGAACACACCGGTGATGAAGTCGAGCAGTGCGCCGGTGTCGTCGGTGACCACCCACGGTGCAACCCTGGTGTAGCCCTCGGGTGGAGTCCGACTCATCAGCGTCGTCCCCTCCTGCGGTTCTTCGTGACGTGACGACACTAGGGATCAACTAGGACAGCTCTGTTCCTGGATGAGCCCGGAATCAGCACGACCCTCGTCAGCGCCCTGGTCGTGGCTCACTGCCCCGCCGACAGCAGCTCGCCGACGGCCCCGCCGGCGAGAACCTGACGGCGGAGCAACTGCTCAAGGCGAGCGGCACGGCCTGGACGGTCCTGCGGCCGACGCAGTTCGCCTCGAACGCCCTGATGTGGGCTGCTTCCGTCGGTGGCCACGAGACCGTCCACGCGCCGTACACCGTGACCGCGCTGCCAACCATCCACCCTGCGGACATCGCATCGGTGGCACGCGCGGCACTGGCCGAGGCCGGCCACCACGGACGCACGTACGCCGACGCACTATCGCGTCTCCGATCTCTGGGCCGAGGTCTGATCCGCAAGACCTTGATACTTCAAGAGCAGGGCCGCACTCGCTGGTTCGGGCCGGGGGGAGCGAAGGTCAGGCCGTTCTCGTCGAGGGCGTTGAAGACCGTCAGCCGGGCGTCGGGGAAGACGAAGCTCACGTCCGTGGTGCTGCCGGCGACGTTGTCCATGGTCCATTCGAGGAGTTCGACACTCCGCAGAGTCATCCCGCGGATCGTCTGCAGCTCGGGCAGCGGATCAGGGCGCCACTCCAGGTCGAACCCGGTCCAGCTGACCGGACGGCAGGGGTCGATAGTGTTCCAGGTCAGGGAGAGGTCATCGAATTTCCGGTGATTGATCTCCACGTGCACGCCGTCGAAGTCCAGCAGCACCGGGCAGTCGCAGAACCATTCATCGTCGATGAGGTCCCACACCATCCAGGCCCCCGTCAGAGGACGGCCGCTCAGCGCCTGGAGGCGACGCCCGTGCGTCCGCGCCACGTGGGCTGGGCCGTTCAGCCAGCGCGGGTGGTACCCCTCAATACCGAAATCGAACACTCGCACATCGTGTCAGGGTCGACGCCAGGACCGGCATCAGGGGTCACAAGATCGGCGACAGAGCCCGTTCGTCCGTACTCAGGTGCGCACCTTCAGGAGTACGCCGACAGCAGGGTGATGCCGATCCCGGATTTCGGCTCTGCCCGCGATTGCGTGACGGTCGAAAGCTGAGGTCCTGCACCGGTTGCTGCTCGATGGCCGCGACACGTTCGTCACTCAAGAGACGGCGGAGGCTCTGCTCGGACACTGGGACGTGCTTGGCCTGCGCATGGTGCCGGCCGCGCTCGCCAATGCGGATGACGACACTGGCGATCACCTTGATGCGGCAATCCTCAACGTCTGCCGTCAGTCCGAGAAGGACGAGGAACGGCTGGCGGCACTGTGCTCAGCGTTGACATCGGATGCGGATGGCGACGTGAGCGGGGAAGCCCGCAGGATCCTCAGACCGCTGCGGTGACCTGCCCCGCGACCGCGTCATGGAAGCCGTCGAACTCCTGCAAGCGACAGCCGCAGACCTCCTACGCAGCCTCGCGATGGCGGAGACGACTTTGCACTGATGACCGAGCCGATCGAGCATCGCGGTGGCGAGGACTCCATAGCCGAACACTCTCCCCCATTGGCTGAAGGTGGCGGGAGAGATCCCGAACAGCGGGCGAGCTGCCGCATCGTGAGGTTTGTGCGGTAGTACACCACCACCCACAACGACTCAGCCCGCAGCACCCCATCCATACAGGCAAAATGCCCAAGACTGACCCTTCTCCAACGCCCTTTAGACGCCGGTCGCGGCCCTTACGGCCTCCCTTGCATCAATGACGCCCACCCCGGCGACTTCTTCCAGCCCGCCGGTTCCAAACCGCACCCAGAGCGGGACCGCGCCGGCGTCCCGGACGAACTTCAACTTCTGCAAGGACGAAGGGTTCGGTGCCGAATCGATCTCCACCACAAAGTCCGGGATGGCCGGTGAAGGCAACCACCCCACCAGGTCCAGGCGCCCGTACCGCGTCTTCCCGTCCGGTACGACCGGCACACGCACCTCCCCGTAGACCATCGCACCGTCATCCAGGCCGTGGAGGAACTCGCGGATCTCCCCCGTCAAGGCCGCGGTGACCTCGGCCGTGGTGGCCGGCACCCTACGGCCCGCCTCCCGCTCCTCGCGTACATGCTGCGCCCAGTCCTCCAGCCACCCCTCCAAGTGGCCGCGCAAGGCCGCCAGGTGTTCTGCGCCCAGCGGCTCCCGGGGCTCGCCGGAGAGCAGGTAACACCAGCCCTCGGCCCAGTAGGCCCGCCCCAGGATCTTCACCACCCCGTCCTGCGCGGCCGCCGCCGTGCACGCTTCCAGCGCGGGTATGCTCCGCTCCGCGACCGCCATGACGCGCTGCAGGGCACGTTCGGGCTCCCCTGACTTCGCCAGAACCTGCTCGGCGGCCATCGCGCCGCGGACCTCGCCGGCCGCCCAATACCGCCACTCGACTGCCAGGCCGACCGGGAGCGCCCCGGGCAAAGGAACCGTGTCCAGCAGCCGCTCCGCCCGCCCGGCCGCGGCCTTCGCCGCCGCGGCCAGCTCGGCCTTGACGCGCGGTGCGTTCTCCTCGAACTCCCGGGCACGGCACTGGTAGCACTGGGCTCGCTCAGCCTCTCGGGTACCGGGCTGGACCATCTTCACGCACCCGCACTCCGGGAACACCCGGCGGACCTTGAAGCCGCTGCACTCCCGGCACGCGGTGACGTCCCCGCCCTTCCACTTCGGCAGGGACCTACGACTGATGACGGTCTCCTCCCACTCGTGACCGGCTGGGCATCGCCACCACACCTTGCCACCACCCGTACCCACCCGGTCCGGGGTCAAGGATCCGTTCCGGTCCGGATGCCACAGCGCCACCAACTGCGGATACGCCTGTGCCAACGACACGGGGAACGTACGCGGCATGGTCAGATCACCGCCCCGGTGCGCCGGGCGAATGCACGGGGCCTCGTGGCGCACACCGACGATCCGACATTGGTCTCCTCGTATCCAGGCACCCGGACAGTCTCTGGCATCAGCCAGCCCTACGGGGAGCCAATTCGAGCAGTTCCAGGCCGACAAGGGCCCATACGACATCACTGGCTGTCCTGTCGTGGCTGACCTTGCGTCTGGGAGCGGGCCACCAGGGCGCGGGCCGAGGCTGGAGGGGGGACCCGCGAGCGGGGGCGGCACCTGTTGACGGCCCGGATGACGGGCACGCTGGACAGCTGTTGACCGTCGGCGTGACGGGCCCCTGCCGAAGGGCACGGCCGAAAGGCGATCATCCGTTTGAGCGGCTTTGTCCGGCACCCCCTGTTCCGGGACACGCAGTATCCGATAGCCATGGGAGGTATGACCTTCCTCAGCACAAAACTCCGTACGACAGCCGCCGTTGCAAGCGCGCTGGCCATCGGTGGTCTGGCGTTGCTGCCGACCTCCGCCAGCGCGGGAGCGGCCGCAGCCCCGGTCACCCAGACGATCTCCGAGGCCGGCAGGACGAACTCCCTCGCGGGCTGCGGCTGGAACGAAGGCAGGGGCGGTGAACGGGCCTACTACGAGCACTGCGCCACCGACACGAACGTGTGGATCCAGGTCAAGCGGTGGCCCCGGTCCAACTACCACCGCTGCGTCGGGCCCGGCCGAACCAATCTGGACGCCGACGCCACCGGCGCCTGGTACGACAGCAACTACCAGGGCGGCCTCTGCTCCCACCCGGGAGACACCGGGCCCTGACCGTCTCCATCGGTGACGGGCCGCTCGTCCCCGTGCGGGGCGGGCGGCCCACACCAGGGCAACTGGATCCTGCGAAGGGCTGCGGGTCCGTACCGCGAGACAACGGCACGCTCAGGCACGGTCGTCGAAGACACAAGGTCGGGTTGACCGACGCGGACGCCGATGGCGAAACCCGAGCCTGTGCTCCCGATGCGGAACCGCTCGGACGGTCGGCGCTGCTGCCTGGTTAGATCAGCGCGCCATCTGGGGGAACTCTGGCGCCATGGCCGGTGCGGTGGTGGTGCGCTTGGCGGTGACGATCACTCCTGCGGTGGTCGCCGACGTGAGCAGCAGCACTGCTGCGAGGGCGAGGAGGGTGGCGGTGTCCGGGTGGATCAGGGACTGGCCGCGCAGCGCCTGCCAGGTCACCACCGCGACCAGCCCGGTGTAGCCGAGGGCGGCACAGCCGACCAGGCGGGCACGCACCTTCTCGTCGCGCAGCCAGACGTGCTCGGCGGCCAGGGCGGCCAGTAGCGCGGTGATCAGGAGGAGCACCTGGATGCCGTGCAGGGCGAAGAAGTGGGGTACCCGGAAGTCGCCGCCGGTCACGCTCCAGTTGGTGAAAGGCATGCCGTGGCCGTCGGGGTCGCCGATGCCGTGGCCCTGGTACATCTGCACGGGGTGGCCGTTGGCGTCGGTCACCGTACGGGAGTGGATCTCGGTGACCATCCAGTAGACCGGCACGACCATGCCGAAGGTGGCCAGCGCGAGCCCGGCGCGGATGGCCCGGTTCAGTGCCGCCCCGCCGGTTCGCTGGATCAGCACGATGACCGCCAGGATCAACTGCGCGATGACGATGACCATCACGCCGAAGGTGAGGACGGGGACCAGGGCGCGGGTGATCGGGTCGGCCTGGTCGGCGTTGAAGTGACTGAAGGTGCCGCGTGCCGCCTGGGCGGTGATGGCGCCCACCTCGGCGGTTGCGGCCACCGCGAAGACGGTGCCCAGCCAGCGTCCCAGCCGCCTGCCCCTGGTGAGCTTGGTCAGCAGCCACGCCAGCGTGCCGGCGTAGAGGGCGAAGGCGAAGCCGAACTTGAGCGGCTTCACCCACACCGACTCGTCCAGCAGCGTCCGGCTGTCCACCACGAGCCCCGCGCCGGAGACGAGCACCAGGCCGAGCATGAGGGTGGAGCAGACCACCAGCGGCCGATGCCAGGTGCGCAACGGGGAGAGGAAGGACGTCATGGCGGGCTCCGATCACGGCGACGAGCAGCCCTCGTCCGGGCCGGCTCGGTTCGCATCGCTTGTTCGCGAATAACTAAAAGCTAAATTGCTTTCACTCTTTCGTCAATCCATGAAGCAAGAAGGAACACAAATAGGCAGGTCAAAGACTGATTGACTTGCAATGAGTATGCAGGTGAATGCACATTCGACCTCGATGATTTGCAATGGACTGCCCATGAACGCAATACTGGGGACACGCGAGGACACGACACGGAGGTAAGGCCGATGCCCGGGGGCAGACTGACCCACCAGGAACGTCTGGAGATCGCCGAGGGACTGGCGGAAGGACTCACCTACACCGAGGTCGCCGGCCGCCTGGACAGACCGATCTCCACTGTCACCCGGGAAGTGGCCCGTAACGGCGGCGCCGGCGCCTACCGGGCTGACGCGGCGCAGCAGTCGACCATCAGGCGCGCCCGCCGCCGCGGGCAGGCCCCGGCCCCGTCCACGGCCGCTTCGAACGACCCGGCCGTGGACGGCGCACACGGGCGCGACCCCGAGGCCGTCCACGAGCTGGAGGAACAGTTCACCGCATTGATGGTCGGCACGGGCCTGCCGCGGATGACGGCCCGAGTACTGACCTGCCTGTACGTCACCGACGCCGGCAGCCTGACCGCCACCGAGCTCGCCCAGCGCCTGAAGGTCAGCCCCGCCTCCATCTCCAAGGCCGTCGGCGAACTCGAACAGCAGGAGCTCATCAGGCGCGAACGCGACCCCGGCCGGCGGCGCGACCGGTACGTCATCGACGCCGACGCCTGGTTCCGGGGCTGGATGGCCAGCGCCCGCCAGAACACCATGCTGGCCGACTTCGCCCGCCACAGCGCCCAGACCCTCGGCGCGACCACACCCGCCGGTACCCGCATGCAAGACATCGGCCACTTCTTCGAGCACGTCGGGCAGACCATGATCCAGGCGGCCGAGCAATGGCGGCAGGCCCATGCGACGAGACCCGCCACGCGGGGCCAGGAGCTGTCCGGCCGATCACCTGACCGCGTGCCGAGTAGAGGTCAGGAGGCCCCGGATCCGCCCGGAGCCCCGGGACAGTGACGCGCTATCGGGGAGGTCGGGGGCGGACGGCGCGTACGTGGCTGGCTGAGAGATGGAGCTCGTACGGCAGGCAGCAGTCGGAGCAGAGGGTGGCGACGAGAGCTCCGCAGGCGCACAGCTGGTTCATCCCGCCGTCCGGAGTCGCTCCGCAGCAGGCGGGTGATGCATGGCGCAGCACCAGGCCGCGTGCGTCGTCCGGATTGACGACGATGTTGCCTCGCGGGCCCCGTGACACCAGCGGCTGCCCCTGCGCGTTCGATTTCGTCCCGCGGCGTGGCATCACCGGCCCTGGCGTCTCGGCTACGACCAAGGGCGCACCGTACGGCTCCGTCTCGATCGCGTAGCAGCCCGACGGGACGGTCGCCGGCGACGGACCCGGCTCCTCGGCGTCCCACCATGCGTAGTACGGAGCCTCGGGAACGGCGGGCAGCCGTGCGAGCGGCCCCGTCAGCGGGACGCCGCACAGCGCGCACACGAACACCGAGACTTCGGCCTCGGCGCCCCCGTCGGCGTCGTCAGCCGCAGTCCGAGCAGGCGGGTCCGCACGCCTGTGCGTCAACTTGCCGTCATCCCGGTCCTGGTCTCGCTGATCGTGCATGAGCCGACCGTACGCGGCGGGGCTCAGGAGTCGACCGCCACCCCGGCAGGGCCGTACACGACAGCGGTCCTGAGGCGATCAACCAGGGGCCGGCTCACCGATCTCCCAGGGGTGAGGCGGGCTTCGGCGGGCGAAGTTCGCGAGGCGTTCGGCGAAGGCCTCGACGAGGCCGCGGAGCTCATCCGGGCGTTCGATGGCGAAGGGGCGGTCCAGCGAGGAGAGTACGGCGGGCAGCCAGTCGAGCCGGTCCACACGCAGCTCGACACGGCACCAGCCCTCGGCGGCCGGATCTGCGCCGCCCGGGGACGGCAGTTCCGTCACGATCGCGACGCCGGCGGGCAGGCGGGTGTGGATCTGCTCGGCCGTCCCCTGGATGCGCAGGGTCACCTCATGCCGGTACGGAGCCGTGGCGAGCCCCGTCAGGACGCGCTTCGCCGGATCGATTCCGACGGGTGGTTCGAACGAACCGGGCAGGATCCTCACACCGGTGATGCGATCCAGTCGGAAGGTCCGGTCCTCACCCGCCGAGAGATCCGCTGCCGTGACGTACCACCTGCCCGAGTGGGCGACGACCCCGTACGGGTGCAGGGTGCGCTCGCTGCGTCGCCCGTCGCCGGCGGTGTACCGGATCGAGATCGGCCGGTGATGGTGCACCGCATCGGCCATGGGGAGGAGGACCGCGGGCTCCGGGGCAGCCGCCTTGCCGGGCGGATCCGTGAAGGCGAGGGAGCCGAGCACGGCGTCGAGTCTGTGGCGCAGCCGCTCGGGAAGCACTCTCCGGATCTTGGCCGCCGCCGTCTCGCTCGCCGTATCCGTGGTCGCCGTATCCGTGGTCGCCGTCACGCCTGATCGCCGACCGGCGACCAGGCCGAGCAGTACGGCGAGCGCCTCGTCGTCGCTCAGCATGAGCGGAGGCATGCGGTATCCGGGGGCGAGCCGGTAGCCGCCGTAGCGGCCGCGCACCGATTCGACGGGCACGTCGAGGTCGACGAGCTGCTGTGCGTAGCGCCGTACGGTGCGTTCGTCGACGCTCAGCCGATCGGCGAGTTCGGACACGGTCCGGATGCCACCCGACTGCAGCAGCTCCAGCAGGGTGAGGACGCGAGCGATGGGGCGGGGCATACCCGGAAGTCTCCAGCACATACCGGGCGGGTTCCGCCCGGTATTGGTCGTAGCGTGCGGTCACGAACACCGACCGGCCAGAGGAGAACACCCATGGACTTCGTTTCCATCCGCATCATCACGAGCGACGTCGCCCGCCTCGTCGACTTCTACGAGCGCGCCACCAAGGTGTCCGCCACCTGGGCCAACGAGGACTTCGCCGAGCTCAGGACCACCTCGGCCACCCTCGCGATCGGCAGCGCCCGTACTGTCCCCCTGTTCGCGCCTGGGTCCGCCCGCCCGGCCGACAACCACAGTGTCATCCTCGAGTTCCTCGTCGACGACGTGGACGGCGTCTACGAGAACCTGAACGGCTTCGTGGAAGATTTCGTCAACGAGCCCACCACGATGCCCTGGGGCAACCGCGCGCTCCTGTTCCGTGACCCCGACGGCAACCTCGTCAACTTCTTCACCCCGGTCACGCCTGCCGCCATCGAGAAATTCGCTCGCTGAGGACAGCACGGCCTCCGGGCACGGCTTCCGTCGCTCGGGCGCGGGCGTTTCACACCAGTTCGGGCTGCGGCTCGCGTCTCGGTTGCGGGAGGTGCGCCGTCGGCGGGGGCGGCCGATCCCAGAGCCTGGTGGTGCGTACGTAGCCGTAGACCACTGAGGCCATCGCCAGGATGATCAGCGGACCGAACACCCACCGGTGTGCGGCCATCTGCGTCGGCAGGTAGCGGTACGACGCCAGGAGCGCGGCGAAGACGGCGGTGCCGTAGACGGTCAGCTGGATTCCCCTCCGGTCCCGGCCGCGGTCGATCGAGCGCAGCCCCGCCTCGATCGTGAGCGTGAACACGACGCCGGCGACGATGTCCGCGCCGTAGTGGTAGCCGAAGCCCAGCGTCGCGCCGAGCGTGGCGATCAGCCAGAACGCGCCCGCGAGGCGCAGGGCCCGCGGGCCCTTGCGGGAATGGATGAAGATCGCGGTTGCCCACGCCGTGTGCAGGCTGGGCATGCAGTTGCGCGGGGTGATCTCGTCGAAGGGCATCGGGTGCGGGGTGCCGATCGGCGGCGGCGTGTTCGGCCACAGGTTGGCCACCGCCCAGTGCCCGCCGTCGGCGCCGTAGGCCAGGATCGGTCCGACCACCGGGAAGATCATGTAGATGCCGGGACCGAGCAGGCCGATCACCAGGAAGGACCGCACCAGGTGATGGGTCGGGAAGCGGCGCTCGACCGCCACGTTGCGCAGCTGGTACAGCGCGACGGCTACCGCGGCCACCGCGAGCTGGATGTAGACGAATTCGAGGACGTGGGCGCCGACCGTGCCGGTGGCCGCGACGATGCGGCCCGCCAGCCACGAGGGGTTGCCCAACGCGTGATCGGCGGTCGCCACGTACTGGTCGAGCACCATCGGGCGGGTCTTCGACGTGATCAGCAGCCAGGTGTAGCCGGTCTTGCGGCCGGCCACCAGGAGCAGGGCCAGTCCGACGCCCTTCAGCAGCAGGGCGCGGTCCCGTCCGGTGCGGCGCGTGACGGCGATGACGGCACAGGCCAAGGTCACCCACAACGCGCCGTTGCCGAACATCATCTTGGCGTCGACCGCCGCCCGCACGAGCCAGAAGACGAGGTCGATGCCGACCGCGGCGCCGAGCGCGATGAACCGCTGCCGCCAGGTGAGCACCACCATCATCAAGGCCATGCCGGCGTACAGGACCGTCCCCGACTTGGGAGCGAAGATCACCTCTTGCGCCTGGGCGGTGATCGGGCCCGGCGCGCCGTAACGACGCGCGGCGATCTCCAGTGCGATGAGGAACCCGAGGGCCACCACGCCGACCGTGGCCCACAGCATGATGCGTGGTTGACGCCACGTGGCGGACCTGGTTCTGCCGTCTATTCGCGATAGCACTCGCGTTATTCCAGATATCAATTTCCAGCCGACTCTGACTACATTCCAACGCACCGGTCGCAAACTCGAACATGTTAGCGGATCGACGGGGTTCCGCTCCCCTTTTGTTTGCGGCGCGTTCATCTTGGGCCACGGCACCTGCCCGGCGGGTGCCGCAGAAGGGGTGGATCAGGCGACCGTGGGTGGCGAGATCGCCCGGTTCGAGCAGCGGGACAAATCCGCATAGACCGGTATCAAGGTGTCCGTCGGCGGAGGCCACATCTGGGCCGAGAGGACAGGGGACGGCCCTCCGCTCGTTCCGCTCCACGGATCGGCGGGCACGAGTGGCCCCGGACCGGGACCGGGACCGGGCCCAGCACACCCCGCAGCAGCAGGCCTGCCACGGCGCGGGGCTGCTGGAGGGCGATCCGCTGCCCGCCGACGGCCTGACCGCGGCCGCGGCGGCGCACCAGGACTGACCGTCGGCGGGAGCCTGCCGGAAGGACACATGCGTGGCGCAGGCGCACCTCGGCCTCGAACGTGTGGGTCGTGCGGTAGACGAGCCCGTCGAGGACCAGCGCCTGCGCGAACCGTTGTCTCCTGGCGGTCAGGCCCTCACGAGTTCCTCGGCAACGAACCGTTCCACGAACTCCCCGGCACGGCGGTCGAGATCGGCGTACTGCGCCTCTCGCTCAGCCCCCGCGACCGCTTCGCCGATCAGGAGGTTACCTTCGGTGTCGAAGCGCTGCGGGCGCTCCTCCGCGCCGGTGAGCAGGCCGACGATGGAATGGGAGAAGCCGCAGTAGTAGGCGATGCCTTCGCTCAGATTGGCTTCGAGGACGGTTTGCATCCCCTCCACGAGGGGATCGTCGGAAGTGGCGCCGGCCAGGCCCAGCCACAGCATGCGCTTGCCGGCAAGGCGGGGCTTGCTCCGGCCGTAGGCGAACCCGTAGTTCCATACGCGGTCGATCCAGCCCTTGAGGATCGCGGGCACGCTCTGCCAGTAGACCGGGAAGACGGCGACGACGACATCGGCGTCGAGGATGCGCTGCATATGGGCGTGTGCTTCGTCCGAATACGGCTTTTCCCTGTTGCCCCAGTCCGGCTGGTCCGACGTGTTCATCCGGGGGTCGAACCCCTCGGCGTGCAGGTCGAGCATGTCGATGCGGTACCCGGCGGCTTCGAGCCGGGTGGCGGCACGGCGGGCCGTGTGCGCGGTGAGGGAATCGGTGCGGTGGTGTGCGACGACCACGAGGGCTGTCCTGGCATCGCTGCCGTGCTGGGTCACGTTGTCTCCTGGCTGGTCTCGGTTCGATTCGATGAACCCAGTACAGCTGCGGTGACGTAGATGATCCATGGGAGAAACGCTCCGGAACATAGGAGATCGTCTACGCTGCCCTGCGTGGATCCTTTGAGTTCATTACTGAGTGGCATCCGGGCCGAGGGCTCGGTCGTCAGCCACGCCGTACTGACGGCGCCCTGGACCATCCGCTTCGCCGACGACGCACCGCTCACCATGATCAGCGTGCTGCGCGGCGGGGGCACCCTGATGCTGCCCGACGGCACCGAGCGAGCGGTCGGCATGGGCGATACGGCCATCGTGAGCGGCCCCGCACCGTTCCATCTCGCGGACCATCCCGGCACCCTCCACAGCTCCCATGCCGCGTACGAGATCGCCTGCTTCACCCCGGATGCCGAGTGCACCGCCCAGGAACTCGGCGGTATCCACTGGGGCATCGACTCGGAGGAGACGACCGCGCTGATCGTGGGCGCCTACCGCGCCTCGGGCCACCGCCACGAGCGGCTCCTTCGTGCCCTGCCGCCCGTCTTGGTGATCAAGGAGGACGCCGAGGTCTGTGCCTGGCTGGAGACGGCCGCCGTCGACGCCGCCCAACTCTCGGCCGGTTCGCAGGCGCTGATGGACCGGCTCCTCGACTGGGGCCTGGTATGCACGTTGCGCAGCTGGTTCGACCAGGCCGGCGCCGACGCGCCCAGCTGGTACCGGGGCCTCGCCGACCCCGTCCTCGCTCCCGCCCTGCAGGCCTTCCACGACCGGCCCGCCGAGGCTTGGACCGTGGCGTCGCTGGCCACTCGGGCCGGCGTCTCCCGGGCGCTGTTCGCCAAGCGCTTCACCAAGCTGATGGGCCGCCCGCCCCTCGCCTACCTCACCGAATGCCGCATGGACGAGGCCGGGGCGCTCCTGACCGACACCGACCTCAGCATCGCCCAGATCGGAAGGTCGGTCGGCTATGCCGACGCCTTCGGCTTCAGTGCCGCGTTCAAACGCCACAAGGGCCTGAGCCCCAGCACGTTTCGCGCCGCGGCGGCCTGAGTCCCGGTCCGGCGAAGCAACCTGTGGACCGGCTGCACGACCCTCCCGTCTCCGTCGAAGACCAGCCAGGGCACAACACCTGGGTCCGTATCCACTCCCCCCATCGCTGGAACCGGCGCGGCGGATCCAGCCCCACCGGCGTTTGAGGCGCGGCGTCCGGGACGGAGCCCCAGTGGCCCCGCGGTGGTCGCCGCGAGGCCCACTCGGTCAGGAGCGCGGCGAGACCTTGACGATGGCTTCGATCTCCACGAGCTGCTCGGGGACTGACATGTCGCTGACACCGACGATGGTGTCGGTCGTGCGGTGGTTGCCGACGTACTCCTTGTGCAGCCTCGCCGC